>CAYQJY010000059.1:0-6397 GCA_964418005.1 uncultured Candidatus Peribacteria bacterium | reverse complement strand
CGGGGCAGACAAGCCGAGTCCGGGCGAGTTCGACTACTCCGTGGCGAACCTCGGAACCTCCCTGGCAAACGGGATCTTCGCTGGACCGAATGCGATCAACGACAAGGTCATTGCTGTCGGCGATCAACTCTTTGATTCCTTTGTCACCGACCTTCAGGAAGTCCTTCGGGTTTACTTTGTCCTCGCCAATACCTCCCGTGCCAAGTTCTAACACAACGCCTTGCTGAGGTTTTTCACCTTTAGCGGTATCGGGGATGACAATGCCGGAAGCGGTCACTTGCTCTGCTTCGGTCGGCATCACAACGACACGGTCGCCGAGCGGTTCAATGGAGACGGAGAGTTTCGGGAGTGGCTGAGCCATAAGAAGGGATGGGGAACGAATGAGTCCGCGGACGTTGGCGGACCGTTGGCAGTCGCTATTCTAGAGTGATAAGTCTCACGGTCAAGAAAGCCTGCCTGGCAATTTGGAGACCATTTATTTGATTCACCAAATAGGTCCTTATAAGGTATTCGGCATATGAACAGAATAATTGCAAGTTTCGGTTTAGCCCTTCTGCTCGCTGCAATTCCTGCATCAGTCGGTGCTCAATCGCGCGCACGGGGAAAGACTCCAACCCTCCTCGATATGTTCCCGTCGGACCAGATGACGTGCGGCCGCACAGGATGGACATTCAGAAATAGCATCCTCGGTGGTCACATTCCTGTGACAGCGTGCATGCTGAAATACCGGAACAATACGGGATCGAGTCCGTTTGGGCCGCTCTAGAGACAGGATATGAGATATTCCGCAAGACGCCGATTGTGATCGTGTGCTTCGTCGCCGACTTCCTCTTCACCCATGAGACCCGGCTGGGAATTGAGCTCCATCATTTTCCATTGATCTCCTTTGTTGCGTGCCATATCGATACCGAAAAGCCGATTGGGGAAGTGAGAAAGTTTCGCATCCACTGTCTTTGCGAGTGTAAGTGCTCGTGCCGGAATCCGTGCGAGCGGCACGGGCATGACAGATCCGCCTTGCGAAACATTTGCAAGAACTCCTCCTTTTTTAGGAATTCGTAAGAAAGCGAGGGAAGGAGTTCCTTTAATCATGATGATTCGTAGATCGTGACGCCCCTCGACGAATCCTGGAACACCTTCTGACATGTCGATATGTTCCTGGGCCAGGTAAGGGAACGAGGGAAGTTTCAATGTCGAAAGTTCGCTACGCGGATAAAGGAAGACGCCCTGTCCGCCAAAACTATCGACCGGTTTGAAAACGATCGGATCGGTTTGCAGCTCTTTTTCGATAAGCTCAATGTTGGATTCACGTTCAATGAGGATCGAACGGGGGTGAGCATCAGGCAGCTCAAGATACGTGCTCCATTTATTCCAGCAGACAGCATCGAAGGCCGGCTCGTTCTGTACTTTTGCCCCTTCGTTATAAGGGAACTCACCTCGGTTCCAAATAAGGTCGACAGTTTGTCGTCCTTCCCAGGTCTTAAACGCGCCGTTTTGATATTCCCAGCCACTCGCAAAGGTGTTCTTGCCATTGTACGTCGCAGGACCACGAACGATTGAAAAACGATGATTCAGCTCTGCAATGATTCCCCCAATTTCGTGGTATCCATCACGGAAAATGGGGTCATGGAATGGGTATCCATCGAAGTCAGGCGCGGTGAAGAACACGGCAATGTGGCTCATACGGGGAGGCGCGCGACGTGGCCGTACCACGCTCCGTCAGCGATGTTCGCTTTCGACTGAGTAAACGGACGGCACGAGAAGAGCACGTTTGGTTGCGGCGTGAACGTTGTGTAGACCATGAGATCGAAAAGGAGCTTCTTGCCGTCGTAGTCGATAGACGGAGGTTCCGTGAAGCTTTGCACTGTCCATGTGAAGTGATTCGTCGCACTTTCATCTTGGAGTTTTTTCATTTCGGCGATCGCTTGGTCTGGCGTGTGCTTCAAGAAAGGGAAAATGTACACCTGCTTTCCAGAACTACCGAAGTCGCGTTTTACAACCACTCCCTTCCACGAACGGATTTCGTCGAGATGCTGTTCGTATTCCGACAGTGGGAAACTCGGCAAGATCGCATCGCGCAGGAGTTCTCTGTCCTCATCCGAGAGCCCCGGGATGCGATCGAGTGTCTTGCGAAGGAGCGGCAGGAACGACTTATTTGTGAAAAGAATGTTCGAGCGTGGTGGGAGGAGGAAGATGTCTTTCTCCGCGAGCCATTTCGTGAATTCCTCGCGTTGTTCGAGTGTCCCGCCCGGGTTGTGATAGAGAGCATCGATATCACCAATATCCTTCACAGGTTGTGTTTCTCCATCCCAGAGAGTGAGAGTTGTCCCTTCCTCGATACAGGTGAAAACGGGTATCACATCGGTTTCGCGCTTGAGCATCTCGGCGTACAGCCTGGCCTCAGCTAGCGGTGCGTAGTGCTTGTCGTCGCTTGCAATGAGCCCGAGAGTGCGGACGTTTTTTCCGATGGATTTCGCATATTCCAAGAACAATTTCAGCGTATCGACGGGCGACGCCTTACCAAAGCCTCTCGGTGGCGTTGTGTCGATTCGCTCTCCCCAAAATTTGTCGATGACGGAGTGCTCCGGAAATGCTCCGGGAGATGTGTTCGCTTCGATGATGCGGATTTTCTTCGCCGGTGTGTCGATGTAGAAGTCGATGCGGAAGAACTTCATGAAGAATGGCAGCGAATCGGCTTCGCTGCTTAAGGTCGGGCAGCATGCAATAGCACGCAGCGACTCTGCGCGCACATTAGACTCCTTTCGTGACCAATCGTGGAACGCTTTGCACGCGCGATGGAATGCGACGGCAGTTTTGGCTCCAAGTTCGAGGTATTCAGAGGCAATACGTACGCACCCTGGGAAGATCGGCGCGTCGTAAAAGTCGCTCTTGATGTGACTGCCCTTCAATACCTTCTCGAACTCCTGTGTGTCGCTGTCGTTTACCTTATAGAGATCGAATGGGGCGTGATGAGGCATGGACATATGGTCGCAGCTGGGAAATTGAAGTCAATTTACAGATGCTTCTTGAGCACAGCGCTTATGGCTTTCGAGAGTTGACTGATTTTCTCGATATCAGGCATGCACGATGAAAGGTCAAATGGCACACCAGGAGTGTTGAGTGTCAAAAGGTCCTTTGGGAGATCGATCGATATCCCTTTCTTGCCGTGTCCGCTGACGAAGTCGATGGGATGGTGTGCTGCTGACTTTGCGTACGGAGCGTTGAACGCCCATGGATGGCCGAGGGAACCGAAGAGATTGCCAAGATCTTCTGCTAAAGGTCGGTTGCCGATGATTTCGCCAGTCGTCAGCGCATCGATGATATCAACAGGCCTCTCGAGACCACTGATTGCTGCTTCTTTCCAAAGTTCGACGTGGTTACGAAGAGAGTCTGGCGTCGGAGTAGGGATACTTTCGCGCGGTCCCTTTGGTGACATTGAGTGCAGGTCAAAAACCACGCGGGCATTCGGCGTTCCATCTAAGACCATGCGAATGGTGTCTTGAATTGTGCCATGCATTCGTCGCAGTTCATCATGTTTCTCTGCTGGAAGCTCCATTGCTAAGAAATGTTCAGCAACTCTGTTGGCGTCGATAATCGAGCGCGGAGGCATTACCTCGAGTAGAAGGGAGTTATCGATATCCCGCAGCATGTTTGTACCGAGTTCGTTTATCCCGACATCGCGTTCGACGTGCACATAGTTTTGTAATTCATCTTGTTTGCCATGAAAGAGATGTTGAATATTTTTTGGTACAGAATGTTCATCTCCATCGTGCAAATTGAGGAGAATCAATTGGGCATCCGCAATCTGTGGATCACTCTTGCCACGAATTGAATGTCGTGCGCGTACAAGTCCGTCTGAGGCCGATCGGATGTCTGAGAATTTCATGGTTTAGAGAAGCCCGGAGAAGAATTTCAAATACGTTCGGTTCATTGCAGTTTCGAAGGCGATTCGCAAAGCGACAGCCTTCTGTTTATCGAATTTGAGCGTGTCATAGTGGGACAGCATCTGCGCGTTATATTCTACCTGAAGAGCGTCAACGCTGTGTTTCAGGCGCTTCTTAAGATCCGGATTTGTGTGCGTGTTGAATGTACGAACAATACCGCCAACCTCATCGTTTGGTACGTCGTCAAGGTAGTTCAGGCGTACATCGTTTGGTAATCCATTCTGTTCGAGTGTGATGCGCAGTTGCGTCGCGAGTTCTTCTAAGAATTTTGGATCGCATGTCGTGACGATTCCGCGTTCGCGTTCTTTGTCCGTGATTCCTCCCGAGTTTCTGTTCCCATCGTTTGAGAGAATGATCGACGGCAAGACGCGTTCAGATCCGTCCGGCTCAACGCCAATAGGTCCTTCAGATGAGCTATCCCACGCGACGACGATTGTCGGACGGTCGTTTGCAGCTTCAACAGCCTTGAGAAGCTTTTTCATGTAACCGCGATAGACTCGTTCATGAATGTCGATGCGCTCGTTGACGGTTGGTTCTTGTCCAGGGATCCAAATGTCGCGACGATGCGGGCGTCCGAAATCTTTCGTCGGGAAAAGGTCCTCAGACATGACGAAATCGAGGTCTTTGTGACCGGAGAGGGGACGGTTTAAGTCGACGAGCCCTCGCGAGTAGTTACTGCGAAGCGTCGCAACACCATGCGGTACGCTCATGCCAGAGTAATAATCGGAGTAACGGATGCGTTGCTCTCCTCGTTCTAATGCAACGCGATCGGAAAATTTTCCAAACCCCGTATTTGCGTGATGGGCGCTGTAGATGACGTTTGCTTCGGATGACATACGTACTTATATATTATATAATAATATAGTATATTCGTCAATAATCGGCTTCAGGGCTTCTAAACTAGCAGAACAGTTTCAATTGCAGGAAAAGTTGCTACCATTCCGTCGCGTTCATTTTCGTGCCCAGATGGCGAAATTGGTAGACGCGCACGCTTCAGGAGCGTGTGGGAGCAATCCCTTGGAGGTTCGAGTCCTCTTCTGGGCACCAGCCTTCGCTCCGCTATGCGGAGCTACGGCTGGCAAGCCATATGTACTACTTGTGATGCATCATTAGCTTTTTTAACGATCTTTTCCTTCCCACAACGGCGTTTTATCTGCATCATACTCAAACATTCCCCCTCGTCGCATGCGAAAGGCACTTGCCAGTATCGTTTCGATCACGATGCTCCTATCTCCACTTCTCACGCGTGCGGACACGGGCGATTTGTCGAAGCCTGACGAGCTTTACCGGATGATTCAGAAGAAAATTCCGAATCAGTACATCGTCATGTTGAAGGATGATACAGCGACGGAGAAGGACATGGACAGCCTTGTTGTGAAGTACAACGGTGCTGCTCTCTTTAAATATCAACACACGTTCAAGGGGTTCACTGCGACGATTGGTGAAAAGCACGTTGCACTTTTGAAGAAGGATCCAGCTGTCGCAGGCGTGTTTCAAGATGAGGAGGTCTATGTCGATGCGTGGCCGTTCACGCCGGCTCCTCCTGTGAATACGCAGAAGCTTCCGACGGGCGTGAATCGCATCAATGCGGAAAATAAGACGAATAAAGGAAAGGGGGTTGAAGTTGCAGTAATCGACACAGGCATCGATTCGAGTCACCCTGACTTGAAGGCAAACCTTCTCGGCGGAGTGAGTTGCGTTGGAGGTACTTCGAACGATCAAAATGGCCATGGAACGCACGTGGCCGGAACCATCGCCGGCATCAACAACACACAGGGCGTTGTAGGAGCGGCTCCAGAAGCGAAGCTGTGGGCTGTGCGCGTGCTGAATGCGCAGGGGAGTGGTACGTGGGGAAGCGTGATCTGCGGGATCGACTGGGTGACGGCTCGCGCTGACCGCATCAAGGTCGCCAACATGAGCCTCGGTGGAGTTGGAACTGCTGGTACGGACTGCGATAGCTCACCACTCCGTAAGGCACTGTGTAAGTCGGTGGCCGCGGGTGTGACGTATGTTGTTGCTGCAGGAAACGAATCGGACGATTTGAAAAATCACGTTCCGGCTGCCTATCCGGAGACGATCGTTGTGTCTGCGTTGGGTGATAGCAATGGTGCTGCGTGTGCAGGAGGTGCCAACACGAGCTACAGCAACGACGATGAATTCGCATCATTCAGCAACTATGCCTCACTGCCCGAAGACTCCGCGCGCTTGATAGGCGCACCGGGCGTGTCGATTTACTCGACGTGGAAGGGGAGCAAGTACAACACGATTAGCGGGACGAGCATGGCAACGCCGCACGTTGCTGGGGCCGCTGCGCTCTACATCAAAGCGAATCCTGGATCTACACCAGCTCAGGTGAAGGCCGGTCTCCTTGCTGCTGCTGAAGCCGCCGATGCGAGTTTCAACAACGAATGTGGAGCCACAGGAAAGAGCCACATTGGTTCGATACTGCATCCTGA
>CAYQJY010000058.1:0-6443 GCA_964418005.1 uncultured Candidatus Peribacteria bacterium | reverse complement strand
CCGTCGGCGTCCGAGAACGCCGCGATGACACGGCTCTTCTCCTGGGCATCGACGTCCAAAAAGACAATGCGTGGGTGCTGCATAACGCCATCATAGCGGGAGTGGACTTTTTGCCAAATCCTTGGCCAAAACATCGCCAAGACGGAGGCAATCTTTTACACTGCGGCGCACATGTCGTTCACGATTCGTCGCCTGAAGGAGGAGGCGCCCCCATCGATGTTTTCGAAGGCCATTGCATGGGTCCGGCGGCTGCGCTTGCCAGCACTCTTCGTGTTTTGGCGGGCAACCAAAGTGAAGAAGGAGAAAGACATTAAGAAGAAGCATCATCGACTCTGGAAACGATTGCTTCTTGCCCTCCTTATTATCGTCATCGCCGTCGCGGGCATTATCGTCGGTGTCAAAGCTCTCATCGATATGAACGTCATCCATGTGACGCAGATCATGGAGGTCGCAGGCACGCCGCTGTCTGTTGATGCGTACGGACACACGAACTTCCTCCTCCTTGGTCAGGGCGACGAAGAGCACGACGGCGTGGACCTCACCGATACGATCATCCTCGCGAGTATCGACGCACGCACACGCAGCGCTGCGATGATCTCCATCCCGCGTGACCTCTACCTCCGAACCGAGAAAATGGGCGCAGGGCGCATCAATGCCCTCTATCGCGACTTCAAGTACTGGCTGATGAACAACGAAGGCATGACGGCGGAACAAGCCGGCCAAGCCTCGATGCTCGAGCTGAAGAAGGAGCTGAGCGAGACCTTCGGTATCGAGCTCCACCACATCGTGAAGGTCGACTTCGTCGCGTTCGTCGAAGTCGTGGATGCTCTCGGAGGCATCGATATCGAGGTACCGGAGGACCTCTACGATCCTGAGTATCCGGGCCCCAACTACGGCTATCAGACGTTCTCTATCCTCGAGGGGCCGCAGCACCTCGACGGTGAAACGGCACTGAAATATGCCCGCTCCCGCCATTCCACGAGCGACTTCGACCGTTCGCGGCGCCAACAGCAGCTCCTCCAAGCTCTTGGGGAAAAGGCAAAGTCCGACGGTACACTCTCGAGCCCATCGCGCATCACGTCGCTCCTGCGCATCATGGATCAGCACGTCGCCACCACGCTCACCTTTCGTGAGATGGTCACGCTCGCGAAACTCGGAGCATCAATCGACCAGAGCAAGATCGTCATGGCGCAGTTCAACATCGAGGGGCCGGCCGGCTTCCTCTATCCCCCACCGCGCGATCAATTCGCAGGAGCGTCGGTCCTCATTCCTACATCCTGGGATGAAGTTCACACGTTCATGCACCTCATTCTCACGAAGCGTCCACTCTTCCTCGATGACGTAGCGATCGATATCTATAACGCCGGCGCTGTGAGCGGTACGGCTGGGTACCTCGCGCGCGAGCTTAACCTCTACACCTTGAACGTCGGGGACATAGCGAACTACGAGGGAGACGATCGTCCAACATCGGAGATTATGGCTCCTGCAAGCCACGAACAGACGGCACGAATCCTCGGCGGCTTGCTGGGAATCACCGACATCGCCACACTGCCTCGTAGCTCGACCGGTACGACGATCCAGATCCTCCTTGGCGAGGACTACGCCTATCAGTCGATCGCAGAACGGAATCCTCCGCCTACCGCAACCTCCGCCCTCGCCCCGAACGGAACGTCGGCGGATCAATGACATGACACCCCGCGAGATCATCGCCGAGGCCTGGACCATCACGACGACGGAACCGACGGTCCGTCGGTGGGCGTACGCGTCGTCGCTTCTCGAAACCATGCTCAACGTGAAGCTCCTCTTCACGCAGGCATACTTCATCTGGGCATACTTCTATGGCAGTCACGAAGCCGGGTTCTTCGACATCGAGATTGCGATCTGGAATTTCTTCCCCACGTGGGCAGCGATCACGATCCTCCTCTCGTTTGTCCTCATGGTCGTGATCGAATTCTTCATGCCCCACCTCTGCCTCGGCGCTATCATCGGCCTCGCGGCAAAACGTGCCAAAGGTGAAGAGGTGAAGGGCGGCATGATCCTCGGTCTCTACAACTTCTTTGCGGTCTTCGCTCTCCACGAATTCCTCATTCTTTCCTCGGTTCCGACCACTATTACGGTGATCTCGCTCATCCTGCGGTACATCGAGGCCCCGCTCAAAACGTACAGCGTGATCTTCGTCGTGATCCTCTTCATCGTCGGCAACATCCAGAAGTTCCTCTTCGCCTTCGCCGAGGAAGCGGCCGTCATCGAGAAGCGCGGCATCTTCGAAGCGATCGGTCGAAGTTTCAAACTCATCGTCAGCCACCTGATGCGCATCATGTTCCTCTATCTTCTGCTCATTGTCATTTCGCTGCGCATCGCGATCAACGCGGTCATGGTCATCCTCATCCCGGCCATCATGCTCGGCTTCGGTTTCCTCCTCACCTTCTTCGTATCGCACATGATGGCAATCATCGCCGCGTCGATCCTCGGTCTCGTTCTCATCGGCGTCGCCAGCTACTTCCTCGGCTACATCCTCGCGTTCAAACAGACGGTGTGGACGCTCACGTACATGCAATTCATGAAGGAGAAGGATTTGGATGAGATTTAAGGGGTTGACTGTGTACGAGCGTACACCTATACTGGTGCACGATCGTTCCCACCCCCTATGACACTCACGCCTCACCAGCGTACAACCCTCAATTTCATCCGCGAATTCCAGCATAAACGCGGGTATTCCCCCTCTCTGTCCGATTTGGCTGTGGCGTTCGGTGTAAAATCGAAGAACGCAGTGGCGAAAGTGGTGAATGCGCTCCTGAAGCACGGAATGCTCGAAAAAGATCCGAAGGGTCGCATCAAGATCATCGACATGCAGGAGGAAGACGGCAATGTGCATGTGCCACTCGCACTCTCGCTCTTCGGTCCGATTGCTGCCGGTTTTGCAGCACCCGCTGAAGAGCAGACCTCGGAGACGATCACGATCGAGGACTACATCGTGAAGGACAAGGCGAACACGTTCCTCCTTCGCGTGAAGGGCGACAGTATGATCAACGCCGGCATTCATGAAGGTGATTTGGTCGTCGTGGAGCGCGGTCGCGAGCCGAAGGTGCACGACATCGTCGTCGGCGTGCTCGATGGTGAGTTCACACTGAAACGACTTCGGAAAGATAAGGGCAAGTTCTACCTGCAAGCCGAGAACGATGCATACCCGGATCTGTTTGCGCTCGAAGAATTACAGGTCGCAGGCGTCGTCCGCGCTGTCATGCGGAAGTACTAAGCCTTACGCCCTTCCCTACCGTTTAACATGATCGCACATGTGGATGCGGACGCGTTCTTTGCGTCCGTCCTTCAACGGCTCCATCCCGAATTGAAAGGGAAAGCGGTCATCGCCTCGGGCATGGGCGGGGGCTGTGCGATCGCTGCCAGTTACCCAGCGAAAGCGAAGGGAGTAAAGACGGGCATGCGGCTGAAAGAAGCATTGGCCCTCTGCCCCGAAGCAATCGTGATGCCGTCGGATTTCCGTGAGACCGGCCTCGCGAGTCAGCAGATCGAAGCGATCCTCAAAGACGTGTGCCCCATCGTTGAAGAGATGTCGATCGATGAGTGGTTCCTCGATCTCGATACGCTCGTTGGTGGCACACCGACGGATGCAGAGACCTGGGCACGGGAGATTCAGACGAAGATCATCGCCTTCACAGACATCGGTGTGTCGATCGGTGTTGCTCCCACGAAGACACTCGCGAAGATGGCAGGTGAAGAACACAAGCCGCGCGGCGTGACGGTGCTGCGTACGAAGAACGACATCGACGCCTTCCTGAAACGTCGGCCGGCCGCCGCAATCCCCGGAATTGGCCGAAAACGCGAGGTGGACGTGCGTGCTCGAGGCTGGGAAACGGCCTGGGATATAGCATATGCGGATGAATTTCTCCTGAAGACCCTCTTCGGGATGGGCGTCGTCGAGCTCGCTGCCGAACTAAGGGGTGAACAGGTGTACGCGGTCACACAAGAAACGGCTCCGCCGAAGTCCGTGTCGCGTGCGCGGAGCTTCCACCCGACCGACGACTCCTCTGTCCTGTGGGCATACGTCCTTCAGCATCTCTGCTACAGCGTCCTCAAAATGCGCCGGCACAACTTGGCTGCCCGTGGCATCTCGATCTGGCTGCGCAACGCCACCTACGACGGCGGCGATGACAGCGCGATCAAACTCCCCCGTGCCTACGATACCGAAATCGACCTGATTCCCTTCGCCAGGCGGTGCTTCCAACGCGCACGCCGATACAACAAGCGCTACACCCAGGTGGCGCTCGCCCTGTGGCACCTGGTCCCCGGCGGAACAGTCCAGTATTCGCTCTTCACTGCACCGGAGATGACGGACCGCACGGGACGCCTCCAAACGAGCCTGGATGGCCTCAGGACGCGTTATGGCAAGGATATCGTAGTACCCGGGGGTGCGGTGCCCATTACCGAGAATAAGCGGCCTGGGCTCGTTGTGACGACGGTGGACAATTAAATGAATTGTTCTACAATGAACACGTTCTGTGTTGGCCATTCAAACCACTATGTACAAGAAAGGATAGGAATCGTATGAGCGCAATAAAACCGCCGATGGAGCGTCTGCTGTTTTGGAAAAACAACTTCAAAGCACACTACCGAAAACTGAAAAATGTATTTTGGATTGATCTAGTCTTCTTCGTCATCGCCACGCTCCCCGCACGCTGGTACAGCATAAGGGATATTGTATTCCCATGTGGTGCCTTGCTCATTGTGGGAGCTCTGATCACTGTAAGAAGACTCCTCTTATCACAAGAGGCCATGGAACAAATGCACAATGAACTTGTGGTACTGTATCCGGAATTTCATGAAGAACGATTGCGACTACACAAGGAGAATCCTAACCTTGTGGTCACTGATCCATTGGAACAGTTATACGATGCGCTGGTGGCAATAACGGAATGACCATTCCCTTAACCGACACAGAAACAGGGCAGCTCAGCGCTGCCCTTTTCTTCATGTCCTCAGAGTGCCTTCACCCTCTCCTGAATTTTTTGCAATTTTTCTTTCGCCTCTGCGAGCTTCGCTTTCTGTTCATCGATAACATCCGGCGGGGCCTTGGCGACGAACTGTTCATTCCCAAGCTTCGCCTCGATCCCCTTCGCGAACTTCACAAGATTCTCCTGCTCCTTCGTCAGATTCGCTTTCTCTTTCGCAGGATCAAACAACCCTTCGAGCGACACGTAGACCTCGATACCTGGGAGCGTCGCAGATGCGACGTTCTTGAGCGTCAGAGGTTTCGTCTCGAATGTGAGACTGCCGGTCTTCGTCAGACGACGAAGATGCTCCTGCTGGCTCTCGAGCAACTCGGGATGATCGGTGCGGATCGTGACCGTGATATCGGTGCCAGCTCCGACGTTATGTTCGGAACGAATGCGCCGAATCTGACTGACAACGTCGATGACAACCTGCAATTCTGCGCGTTCCTTTGAATACAACGCCTTCGCAGGCTTCGGCCACGATTCCTTGATGAGCATCCCTGCGTTTTTCGGCTTGAAATGGGCCCAAAGTTCCTCCGTTACGAACGGGCAGTACGGATGGAGCAATGTGAGCAGGGTGCGCATTGTTTCGACCAAGAGCTGTGGGTTCGGTTCGCCCTTCGATAGCTCGAGGTACCAGTCGCAGAAGAAATCCCACGTAAATGCATAGAGTCGCTCCCCTGTCTCACTGAGGCGATAGTCAACAATGCCCTTTGTCACATCCGTGATGAGTGCGGCGGTCTCTTGTGCAAGTGCTTTATCAGCGAGCGACGTCGCTTCGCTCTTCGTCACATCCTCCGGCTTCACACCTGCCTTCTCACATTCCATCAAGACGAAGCGCGATGCGTTCCAGAGCTTGTTTATGAAGTTGCGATAGCCTGCAATTTTTTCATCGTAGAGTTTCGCGTCCGCGCCAGGCGATTGGCCGACGATCATACTCAGTCTCAGCGCATCAGCGCCGTACTTCGGGATGATGTCCAAGGGATCGATCATCGTCGACGGGTCCGATTTGCTCATCTTCTTGCCATCTTTTGTTCGGATGAGGCCGTGGAAGTAGACCGTCTTGAACGGCACCTGTCCCGTTGCGTAGGTCGTCATGAGGATCATGCGCGCTACCCAAAAGAAGAGGAGGTCGTAGCCCGTCTCCATGATGTTCGTCGGGTGAAACTTCTGGAAATCGGGGCTCTTCGCGAGCATTTGCTTGAGCGAAAGAGCGGGATCCTTCGTCACGTCAGGATCGACGAGCGTGCTCCACGTCCAGAGCGCAGACGAGAACCAGGTATCGAGCGTGTCGGGATCTTGCGTCATCTTCCCACCGCAGAGTTTGTGCGTCTCCATCTCGCATCCGTTGATCGATCCGAAGGTTTCTTCCTTACACTTTTCTCAGTACCATATCGGCACGAGATGCCCCCACCAAATCTTACGGCTGATGCA
>CAYQJY010000057.1:5346-6467 GCA_964418005.1 uncultured Candidatus Peribacteria bacterium | reverse complement strand
GAATAAGACGTTCAATCTGCGCCACTGCCCCAACCTTCACCTCGGGATCAAGTTCGCGTGTGAGAAGCTCCGACGCAAACCATCGCGCGACCGTCGATTTCCCGATGTGCGGCTGCCCGACGAAGAGGTACGCATGCGCGACATTCCCCGTTGCCAGATCGGTTTCGAGGTTCGCAAGCTGCCTAGCATGGCCGATAATGGAGGATTTCTCCATGGGCGATCATTCTACACCCCTACTCGCATCCTATGCCTTGCTCTCTCAACCACTCGCACGGTTCCCTGCTGCCAAAACGAGCTGAAGGAGGGGCGCATGACGCTCAGTCTATCACAATCGTCTTGATCGCGTCCCTCATGACATCCTGCGCCGCGCGTTGCTCGGCATCTCTGATAGCGGCGTGCGCGAACGTGTAGTTGCCCATATCGTTCAGCGGATCCGCATTGAGCGTTCCGATGGATTTATCGATCACGATGCACGTCGACGGGCTGACCTGCGATGAAAAGGTAACCGTGTCGTAAGTGGTTCCAGCAGCACCATCGATCATTTCCCATGCAGTAAAGGGATATCCGCCTAACGTAACCGTTTGGACGATACCGACTGTGCGAGTAGGCACCTGCGGGCATACCTTCGGCGTCTTGATCTGGATGTAGCCCGAGTGCACGTAGTCATTGCCATTAAATCGAATGCTAATCCAAAAGCTTCCATCCTGTTGAACCTTCCCCTCCCAATCATCTGGATACGTGATGCTGTAGAGACCGTTATCGGCGTACGTCACCGTTCCATCGCCAGCCAACTCCTCGTACGTTCGCGATTCCTTCTCCGCAACTCCAGCTTTCAACCGATAGATCATCTCAGCCATCTCGCCACGGGTGATGTGATGGTCGAAACTGACGATGGACGTAGGGATGGCGTTCTGGCCCGCTAGACCGCGTACGTAACCTTCGTACCACACGTCGGTCGGTTCATACGCAAACTTGAAAAGATGCATCAGGATTTTCGCGGATTCCACGAAATTAATGCTATTCGACGGACGAAAGGTGCCGTCTGGGTACCCATCAACAAGGCCCTGCGACAATCCGTGGCACACGGCACGGGCGTACCAGGCCGACTTGTCCACGTCGGC
>CAYQJY010000057.1:0-5336 GCA_964418005.1 uncultured Candidatus Peribacteria bacterium | reverse complement strand
CACAGCGATGCACATGCCATCCTCCCAGATTGGACCGTTCGGATTCAGCTCCATTGCTTCGTCGATGCGCAGAAGATTCACGCGCATGAGAATCTTCATGAACTCCGCACGATTGATCGTCGCATCGGGACGGAACGTGCCATCCGCGTAACCTTCCACGATTCCCTGTTTTTTCACATACGCGATCGCTTCGGCATTCGCATGGTACGACGGAACATCTTTGAATGCAGGATCGCTTCCTTCGTCGGGACACGCTTCGAATTCGCAGTTCGGCCCCTGGCGACCGACGTACGTTTCGCCATCGGGGCAGAGTTTGGCGTCCATTGTGCACGCATACTCGGGATGAGAGGGTGCGGCAAGAAGAAGAGATGCCGGCACGAGTACAGCCAGCGGAACGAAGCGGGGGAGGAGAGGCATGCGCATATGCGCCGATTCTACTCCGCCGTTCGTACCACTGCACTCAGTAACTCGTGCTTCGCATTGAAGGTCAGTACGCCTTCAAACTTCTTTCCCTCGAAGAACAGTGGCATCCACGCATCGTCGCCCTTCCACATCTGGTGGTAGGGGAGTGCATCGATCGAAAACCAGGTCGGAGTGATCATTTCTGACGTTTCTTTCGGTTCACCAATCACACCGGACCCACGGAAAATGTGTCCTTCGTGCAAACGCTCATCTCCTTCAATGTCGAAGTAGAGCATACCGGCCTTTTCGAGCGTGCGGACGTCGATACCCGCTTCTTCCATAAGCTCGCGGCGCGCGGACTGTTCGATTGTTTCACCCTTCTCCACTTTGCCGCCGTAGCCGTTCCACCACCCGCCGCCGAATCCATCTTTCTTCATGCTCATGAGTACCTTGCCATCTTCGTGCACCATCACGAGGGTGACGACTTTGCGCGGCCGATTCTTCGGCGCTTTCACCAACACGGTTTTGTGCGATCGTACAGCTTGTCGTTAGGCACTCCCCACGACGTGCGCTTGAAGCCATCGAACATCGCCCTGACCTCCTGCACGTTCGACACATCGTAATGGAACTCAAAGAGATTCCCGTGGTCGATCATAAATTCGGCGTATTGCTGTTTGCCATCTGCAATAAGCCAAAACCCGTTGTCTGTATAGGAACCGCTTACCCAAAAACGGTATGCGACGTTTCCCCCGATCGATGTCTCTTCTAACGGTCCGACTTCTTTCACAGTGCCGCCTTTGATATCTCCTTCTCCGGCGAGATTTAATTCCCAATAGGCCCTGACCATCGACGCGAGATCGGGGTGATTGTCCAAACCATCTACAGGAAGGTCGATGTTGAGTGGGCCTGCCCTAAGTGCGATCGCGCACGTTTCATCTTCGACCGCGAACGTGTTCGACATGAAATCCACACCGGCTCGATACGGCATCGCATAACCAACCGTACTATTGGAAAGTGTCTTCCATGAACGACTCGCATCGACGACCCCATCATATGTCTGAGACCGATAATCGCCGTGGCCGTTTCGCATGCGATAAATCATTTCCGCCATTTCGCCACGGGTGAGATTTTGATCGAAATGCGTGATGCTGACCGGGATGACACTCGCGTCGGCCAGTGCCTCGACGTATGTTCGAAACCATGGATTCGACGAAGGATCGCGTTCGCTATAGATGCCACGCTTATCGAGATTATTCGCCCTGTACATCATTTTCGTCGCTTCCGCGAAGTTGATGGTCGCCGCGGGACGGAAAGACCCATCAGGATAACCGTCGACAATGCCGCGTGCCTTCTGCATGCAAACGTAGATCCAGAACCATTCGGGGCCGAGCACGTCGGAGAATTCTTTTTCGGGTCCAAAACATAGATCCATTCCTTCTTCCGCATCGGGGATCGACTCCTCGAGGATCTTCGCGAACTCCGCGCGATTGATCGTCGTGTCGGGGCGGAACGTACCGTCTTCGTACCCCTGAACAATCCCAAGCTCCTGCACATATTCGATCGCGGAGGCGTTAGGGTGCTGGGATGGCACGTCGGAAAACGCGAACGCTGTCGCAGGAAAAAACAACGCAGCGAGCGGAACAAGGTGGAAGAGGGGACGCATACACCAATCCTACCTCACACTCCGGCACCATGGCACTTCTTGTATTTCTTTCCACTGCCGCAGGGGCACGGATCGTTACGTCCTACTTTGTCGGTGTGGATGGCTTGCTGCGCAGGGGCATGGCGCTTCTGCGCGCCTTGGAGCACGGCACTGCCTTCAAGCGAGGGCTTTCCGACGCCCGTCTTCTCGAGCTCGCCTTCGATCTCGTTTTCGTTCGTTTGAAGACCAGAAAGTTCTTCCTCCGCCTGCTGAATCACGCGCTGCGGCGCGAACTGTGCGAAGTCGATACCGAGGAGTGTGCGGACAATCGTCGTATCGATCGTCTGGAGAAGCTCCTGGAACATGCGGAAGGCACGGTCTTGGTACTCGATGAGCGGATCGCGTTGCGCGTAACCCGCGAACGCAACCTGCTCGCGCAGGTGTGCCATCGCATCGATGTGATCCATCCAGTGTGTGTCGATAGAGCGAAGTACCACCACACGCTCAGCGCGTGCGACGACGTCAGTCGGATGCTTCGCACACTTCTCATCGTAGACTTTCACGACTGCAGCGGTTGCAACTTCGCGAAGTGTGTCCGGATCGCGCGCTGCAAGGATCTTCTCCGGTGTTAGCTCCTTCTTGAAGTCTGGGTTTAATGCTCCAAAGGCATCGCTCATCTTCTCCTTCTCCCACAAATCGGTATCGACCGTCGGGGCATGCAGCGTCACGATCGCTTCCGCTTCTTTCGTCATTGCTTTGATAATCTCGTCGCGTAGGCCTCCTTGCTTGTCACTATCCGTTTCAGACTGCACAGCCAGCTTCTCAAGCAATGCATGGCGGCGGCGATAGATGATATCGCGATGGCGATTCATCACGTCGTCGTACTGGAGGACGTGTTTGCGGATGTCAAAATGGTGACCTTCCACGCGCTTCTGTGCGCTCTGGATGCTGCGACTCACGATCGTGTTCTGCAGTGGTTGATCGTCAGGCACCTGAAGTCGCTCCATCATCGCCTTCAGGCGATCGCCACCGAAGAGGCGCATGAGATCGTCCTCCATCGACACGAAGAAGTGACTCTCGCCGTTATCGCCTTGGCGACCGGAGCGACCGCGGAGCTGATTATCGATACGGCGGGATTCGTGACGTTCGGTACCGATGATGCAGAGCCCCCCGAGATCAGCTACACCCTCACCAAGTTTAATATCGGTTCCACGACCAGCCATGTTCGTCGCAATCGTCACGGCTCCTTTTTGGCCAGCTAATGCGACGATTTCAGCCTCTTTTTCGTGGTGCTTCGCATTGAGCACGCTGTGAGTTATGCCCTGTTCGGTCAGAAGTGCACTCATCGCTTCGGACTTCTCGATCGATGTCGTACCAATGAGCACTGGCTGGCCTGATGCGTGTTTTTCTTTCGCAAGCTTCGCCGCCGCGATGAACTTCGCAGCAACTGTGCGATAGATCGCGTCGGAATGATCGACGCGAATCATCGGGCGATGCGTCGGAACGACGACCGTGCGGAGTTTGTAGATCGATTCGAATTCTTCCTCTTCTGTTTTAGCAGTACCCGTCATGCCCGCGAGCTTCGTGTAGAGACGGAAGTAGTTTTGGAACGTGATTGTCGCGAGTGTCTTGCTCTCACGCTGTACGTCCACGCCTTCCTTCGCCTCAATGGCTTGGTGTAGACCGTGGCTGTAGCGGCGTCCCGGCATCAAACGGCCTGTAAATTCGTCGACGATGATCACTTCGCCATCTTTGACGACGTAGTCGACGTCGCGCTGATAAATGGCATGAGCTCGGAGCGCCTGTTCGATGTGATGCACTTCCTCGAACCCCTTCTCCGTGTAGATATTTTCGATACCGAGGAGTTTTTCCATTGTCTTGATGCCTTCATCAGTGAGCACCGCGGCGCGCTGCTTCTCGTCCTTCGTGAAGTGCGTGTTGAACTGCAACTGCCGCACGAGCCCCGCGTACTGCATGTACTTCGTCGTCGATTCCTCCGCCGGCTGACTGATGATGAGCGGCGTGCGCGCTTCATCGATGAGGATCGAGTCCACTTCGTCGACGATCGCGTAGTTCAGCGGGCGCTGGACCTTATTCTTCAGTGACGACGCCATGTTGTCGCGCAGGTAATCGAACCCGAATTCATTGTTCGTCCCATAGGTAATATCGCTGTTGTAGGCAGCGCGTCGCTCTTCCGTCGAGAGACCGTGGACGACACATCCGACCGTGAGTCCGAGCGCTTTGTAGAGAACACCCATCCACGCGCTGTCGCGCTTCGCCAGGTAATCGTTCACGGTCACGACGTGCACGCCCTTGCCAGAGAGCGCGTTGAGGTACACAGGGAGCGTGCATACGAGTGTCTTCCCTTCACCGGTTTTCATTTCCGCGATGCCACGACGATGAAGCACCGCACCACCCATGATCTGCACATCGAACGGCACCATATTCCATGTCAGCGTCTGCTTTCCCATTTCCATCGTTTCGCCTACAAGCAATTCACAGGCACGGATCGCAACGGCAAACGCCTCGGGGAGGAGATCATCCAACGTCTCACCCGCGGAGACGCGCTTTTTCAATTCCTCCGTCTTTGCAGGAAGCGACTCACGCGTCAGCGCGCGAATGTCGACGCGCTGCTGGATCGCGCGCACTTGGGGCACGACAGGCCGAAGCTTCTTGAGTTCTTTCTCGTTCGGGTCGCCTAGCAGCCGATTGATGGAATCGAGGATCGCCATGCGTCTGAGAGCAGGGATTCTAGCCTAAATACCCCGCCCGTACCAGGGAACGAGGCCTTTCTTTGCATAGGATAAGCTATCCAGAAAGGCAGGGAGCACCGTTTCGAGGGAAGACATCGGGGGCCATGATACGCCTTTCGCAGCTAGTGCAGCGCGGTGGGCATCGGTGAGATCGCCGACGACGGTTGCGCCGGGTGAAACTGCTGCGATAGCGTCAGTCAATGAAACTAATGTTGGTTCTTTCCACGGGCCGCCGCGGATGAACGCCTGGTCGCTGCGGGTCGAATGGATCCAGAAATTTTCCGCGCCGTGGTGTTGTACGGGCATGGCATGCCATGCCCGTACGTTCGCGGCGGCCCGAAGAATCATCAATTCCGACCCGTGATACCCCGCGACCGAACTATCCAATTGATCCGCCATTGCGTTCGCGAATGTCACACCATTGCGCACGCTCGTGAATCCCCCCGGCCCAACGTTGCATGCGATGCGTTCGATATCGTTCACATTCCATCCAGCTTCCCGAAGAACTTCCTGCGAGAGGGGAACGAGCTCGGCATCGT
>CAYQJY010000056.1:0-6606 GCA_964418005.1 uncultured Candidatus Peribacteria bacterium | reverse complement strand
GGAGACGAATCCGATCGATGCGGCGAGGAAGTTCACGATGTTCCCAGTAATCTCCCCCCAGCTCAGAGGCGTCCCGATATCGACGGTCAGCTGTTGAGCCGAAGCCGTCCTCACGCCGAGGAGAAGCCGGAGAACCGTCGAAACCATCGCTTCAGTATAGCATATTTTCTTTCCTGGAGCACGTTGCGTTCGCCCCTCGGACCCTTACACTGGACGTCTCATGGGAAACGATTTCCAACCTCGCCCTTTGGCAGGCAGCGCGGATACGCCTTCTCGGCATGCTTCTACGAAAATTCGCGTTCCTCGCACCCCCCGCGTAAAGGGGTTTGCGATGCATCTTCGCGAGCGCTTCTACCACCTATACGTCTGGGCAAAGAACCGAGGACTTAAGCGACTCATCCGGGACGGCATTCTCTCCGTCGGTGGCATCGTCCTCCTCTACCTCGCATTCCTGTGGATCATGCTTCCGGACATCAACGATCCAACGAGCCTGATTCCTGATCATAGCTCCGCCATCGTCGATCGTAACGGCACGGAACTCTATCGCCTTTACCGCAACGAAGACCGTGAATTCATTCCGAACGAACAGATCCCGCAGCACATGAAAGAAGCGATCGTCTCGATCGAAGATAAACGCTTCTATGACCGTGGCTGTCTCGATGTCATCGCCCTCGCACGCGCCGTGTTCAAAGTGGGTAATTCGGGAGGAGCCTCAACCCTCACGCGCCAGCTCGCCCGCAATGCACTCAACCTCCAAAAGGAGAACGTTGTTAGTCGCAAGCTTAAGGAGCTCATCCTCGGCTGTCAGCTCGAGAGCAAGTACACCAAGGATGAACTCCTCGCGATGTACCTGAACTGGATCCCCTTCGGGCAGAACGCCTACGGTATTGAACTCGCCAGTCAGCGCTACTTCGGTCACAGCGCCAGCGGCATCACCCTCGCACAGGCAGCCGTGCTCGCCTCGCTTCCACAACGCCCAAGTTATTTTAACCCCTACGGTTCCCACGTGCACACCACACCGACAACTGATACGCAACGCCGCATTGAAGAAGGCGAGATCGACAGCGCGGATGACATCACGATTGACGATGTGAACGTCGGTTTGCTCGGTGGCATGTTTGGTACAGGCACAAATACGTTCTACGTCGGAGGCCGCAGCAATCAGGTCCTGCAAAATATGTTGGACCAGGGATACATCACGGAGGAGGAGCGTACTGCCGCAGAGAAGGACCTCATGGAAATAACCTTCGACACGACCCGCGAAAGCATCCGTGCCCCGCACTTCGTGCTTTGGGTCCGGGAGCTGGCGGAAGAGCTGCTGGGCGGTACGGAATCCGGTCTCCTCGACCAGGGCGGCCTCACGATCGAAACGACGCTCGACTGGAACTTGCAGCAAGCTGCGGAAAAAGCGGTAAATACACAGAGAAAAGACGCAACGGACATCTACGGCGCACATAACATCGCCCTCGTGTCAGCGATCCCGCAGACCGGCGAAATCGTCGCGTATGTGGGAAACTCAGACTTCGCAGATGAGGAGTTCGGCGGAAAGATCGACATGGCCCGGGTTCCGCGACAACCGGGTTCCAGTTTTAAACCGCTCGTCTACGCCACGGCCTTCGAAGAATCGGGTGCCGGCCCAGCCACCGTCCTCTTCGACGTTCCTACAAGCATCGGCGGCGAGCAGCCGCAGAACTTCGACGGCACCTTCTTAGGGCTCATGAATGCGCGCAGTGCCCTCAGCGCTTCACGCAACATTCCTGCGATCAAGATGTACTTCCTCGCAGGTGGTGACGACAAGGTGCTCGACCTCGTTCGCCGTCTCGGTGCACCGACCCCGTTCGAAGCACGCGAGAAAGCGTTGGAATCGAACCCCGACTTCGAGTACGGCTGGCCACTCGCACTCGGCGCGGCAGAAACCCCGCTCGTCGAGATGGTGCAGGCCTACAGCACGATCGCGAACGGTGGAAAGATGATGCCGCTGCACGCCATTAAGCGCATCACGCGCAACGGATCGATCATCTACGAAGCGCCGCAGCACTCGGCACAAGATGCAATCGACCCGCGTATTGCCTACCAAATCACGTCGATCCTCAGCGATACCGCCGCTCGCCCAGGTGTGTTTTGGCAGAACTCCCTCTCTGTCCCGGGTGGCCCAAGCGCAGCGAAGACGGGTACCAGTAACAAGTGCTTGAAGCGCAATGAACAGGGTAACTGTACCGAGCGTCGTCCGTCGGATCTCTGGACGATGGGCTTCATCCCCGGCCTCGCAACGGGGGTGTGGGTGGGCAATGCTGATTCCTCCCCTCTCTCGCCCAAAGCAGAGTCGCTCATCACTGCGTCGCCGATCTGGAAAAGTACCATGACGAGCGCACGCACAATATTGAAAGACCTCCCAGCGGCGTTCACCATTCCAAGTGGCATCACCAACCCGCAGATCTCGACGCTCTCGGGTGAACTTCCAACGGAGTGCACGCCGGTCGCGTACCGCAAGTCCGACGTCTTCCTGACGGAGCGCATGCCGACGCTCTCCGACCCATCATGCATCCAGCTGGAGATCGATAAGGTCACCGGACTGCTTGCCTCAGAGGAATGCCCGGCCGAAGCACGAGAAACACGAAGTTTCTTTGCTCCACATGAACCGCTCGCCGCACGCTTCCCACAGTGGGAAACGTCGATGAACACCTGGCTCTCGACGCACGTCGGAACGTACGACCCCGTCGCGGGCTCTTTCACCGGCTCGGTCCTGCCGTTACCGCTCGCCCCGACGCAGTCGTGCACGCTCGCGATGACACCGGGGCGCATGGAGAAGCCGACGATCTCCATCAATTTCCCGATCAACAGCGGCACTGCTCCATACCCATCGTTCCAACCTCGGTACGACATGTCGGTTGGTTCGCGCATCCGCGAGGTGCGTGCGACGATCGATGGAAAGCCGGCCGGCGACGGCCGCGGTGCCGAGGCGAAGCGTCTCACGGTGCATGTTCCCCGTTCCGTGAGCGAAGGTGGTTCGCACACGCTCGTCATCACCGTCGTCGACGAGTACTACAACACGGCGACTGATGAAGTGAACTTCCGCTTCGAGGACGACAAGGGTGGGCCGAGCGTCACCCTCCTCCACCCGCGCGACGGTCAGATATTGCAGCAGAAAGTTGCCTACATGATGGAGGCTGAGGCGGAAGACGACGAGGGTGGCATCAAGTACGTGCAGTTCTACCTCGACGATACGCTCCTCAGCACCAAGCCGAACGCTCCCTACACACTCGACTATGACTTCGATGTCGAACCGGGAGACTACGAAGTCCGCGCTGTCGCAACTGACTTGGCTGGAAACAAACACGAAGATGCCGTCGAGATCACGATCATTGCGAGTGACTCGACAGCGTCGGAAACCGTGACGCCGTAAGTTTGCTTTCCATCAGGAAGGAGTAATGTCTAAAGGCAATGGATGTATTTGATGCATCCGTCGCAACCCTCGAAAGCGTCCCACCGCCCGAAGGGGTCTTTGTCCTGCAAGAAGGCACTGTCGATACGCAAGCGGTGCGCACAGCGTCATCCAATCTCATGCAGCAACAGCAGACTCTGCAACAGTTGCCCCAACAGCAACAGATACACCGGGCCGAGTCTCCTATACCCACTCCGGAAGAGATCGCGCAAAAACATCAGCAAGCACTTGCATGGGTACGACGATACGAACCCGACGTCTTACCACCGGATCCACTTTCTGCGCAACCTATCTGGTAAAACCTGGGCGAAGCTCCAACGAAGACGGATGATCCGTCACGGTCCCAGTTTCCCGCAATTCCAACGGGGTTTTCACCCATTTCTCTTGAAAATACTCATGAATAATGTTACACTTTAGATACACTTTTCAACCTCATCATGACCACGCGTCTTATCGGCATCAAGCAATTCCGGCAAAATTTGACGAAGATTTGGAAGGAAAACAGGAAAAAAGGAGTGCGATTCATCGTGATGCACCATTCGGTGCCCATCATGAAAGTAGAGGCACTGGATGGGAACGATCTGCTGCTGGAACAACTTGCCCTCGACATCGCTGAAGCGAGAAAGCAAGGGGTACGCGGTGAGGGCCGTACCTCCGCTGAAGTCCGAAACATTCTTGGCCTATGACGTGGAACATCCGTTGGATGCCTAAGGCGATTGATGAAATGAAAAAGCTTCCCAAGAAGATGCGCCTTCGCGTTGTGAACAAAATGGATTGGATCGTCGCCCAAGAGAAACCGCTCTCCTTCGGGAAAAGACTCACAAGCGAGCGATTCGGAACATATCGCTTCCGCATTGGTGATTATCGAGTGCTATGTGACATTCAAGCTGGAACTATTTCCATTCTGCTTGTCCTTTCGGTGAAAGATCGAAAAGAAGCGTATGAGAGAATTTGATCGCAAACTATTCCGCATTCGTGTGCACCTCGCTCACGTCTTCATCCTCCTCGATCGCCCCGACGAAGTCTGCCAACTGTTCCATCGCTTTCTCATCTGGCAGCGGCGCTTTCTGCGTTGCCACATAACGCAAGCCCGCTGAAAGAATTTCGAAGCCGTTCTGCTTCAAAAAATCACGGACTTTCCCCCAGTTCGCAATGTCCGTCGTCACGGTCAGCGTGTCATCGGCGGTATCAACATCCTCCGCTCCGAAGTCGATCAACTCTAACTCGATTTCTTCAACGTTCTTCAGACCCTCTTTCTTCGCCACCACCACTCCTCTTCGCGCAAACATCCACAAGACCGACGCAGACTCCGTGAACGTACCGCCGTGCTTACTAATGATCATCTTCACGTTCCCCAGCGTACGGTTCGTGTTATCCGTCAGGCACTCGATCAGACACGCGACGCCGCCCGGCGCCATGCACGCGTAGAGCACCTCTTCCATTTTCTCGCCTTTGAGTTCGCCTGTGCCCTTCTTGATCGCGCGCTCGATGTTCGCTGTCGGAACACTGTCGGCCTTCGCTTCCGCAATCGCATTCTTCAACGTGGTGTTCATGTTCGGATCGCCCCCGCGCTGCGCCGCGATCTCGATCATCTTCGCATGCTTTGTATAAATCTTCCCCCGCGCGCTGTCTGCCGCGGTTTTCTTCACCCGGATGTTATGCCATTTGCTATGACCCGACATACGGCGATACTACCTCGCTTTTGCCCTATGTGCAGACTCTTACGCAGCACTTCCTATATTTATATATTATGGTATAATAACCATATACACATTCCCCCATCGTATGAACAATCCCGGTCACTACGGCAGCCACTTTAATAAGAACGCCGAAGAGCTTGCCCGCACTGAACAGCAAACGCAGAAACGCACGAATGTCCCGCAGCACGTCGCTGCGCAGACAGAGGAAGAGTTGCTCGGGCTGATCCACGACGTGGACGCCCGAAATTAACCGTGAACACTCGACATGAAAATGCCCTCTGATCGAGGGCATTTTTTGTTGCGACGAAAACGCAATTATTTCCTGTACGCGAGCATCGCGAGGAAGCGTGCGCGTTCAACCGCGAGGCGGAGCATCTTCTGGTGCTTGAGGCACACGCCACTGTAGTAGCGGGCGCGAATATTGCCGAAGTAGTCGACAAAGGGCTTCATCGCGGGATAGTCCTTGTAGTCAATATATGCGACATCCTTATCGCAGAAGGGGCACTTCTTCATACGCGGATCGCCGCGCTGCTGATTCTTCTGATTGCGATTGTAGTTGGGAGGCATGGGTGGGTGGGAAGGGGGTGGCTGTCATGGTGAGCGGAGCCGAACCATGACGGGTGGGTTAGAGGCCGAGATCGTCGGAGATAAGTTTATCGACACCTTCAGAGACCGTCTCGGTCGGAGCGGGCTTGTCTTCCACAACTTTCTTCGCCTTCGTCGGCGCGCGCTTCACCTTCTCCACGACCTGCTTCAACTTCTTCTCTTCTTTCTCACGCGTGCGCGTTTCGCGGTCGATACGAACCTGCTCCTTCCACTGATCCAAACGACCGGCCATCGGAGCGATGTCGTAATTCTTCGGCGGCTTCACGATGAGATGGCGAAGCAGACCCTTCAAGATCGAGAGCTGGCGCTCGATTTCTTTGATCTTGCTCGGGTCGAGCTCGTAGTAGAGCACGAGGACGTTCGCCTGCTGAAAACCTCCGATTGTGTAGGCGAGACCGCGCTCACCCCACTGATCCTTGAGGATGAGCTTGCCCTCGGCATCGGAAAAAATTTCGTCGATCGCCTTCAGGAGATCGCGCTCTTCCTTCTGACCGAAGGGCGACGGATACAGGATTGCGCATTCGTAGACGCGCACATCCTCGGAACTAGGAACATGAACCGGCATACTGTTCGTGGGGAAACCGTGTGGGCCGAAGCGCCAGACGGGAACAAGTAAGGCCAGGAATCTATAGAGGCAGGCATGAGGAGTCAAGAGAAGGCGTGCCCCTTGTGTACCGCACCCAGGGACGGGTGCTGCTGGAAACCCAGTACCCAGCAGCTGCCCTCCGTGGCTGCGGCCCACACGGAATGGCCTCTGAATTTCCTTGACCCCACCAAAACGACATATATGATAGCCCGGCTCTCGCACCAGAAAGCGGCTCTACGCCTCTCTCAGGACGCGCAGGGCTGTGTTTGAAG
>CAYQJY010000055.1:0-6638 GCA_964418005.1 uncultured Candidatus Peribacteria bacterium | reverse complement strand
CCGAACACCGATCCTTCGCGGCAGTCGAGCGACCGGCAAAAAAGGGTGACCGTGTGACCGCTGCCTTCACTGCAGTCGACGAACAGAAGAATCCGATCACCGGCCTCAGTGCCCAAGGTGAACGCATCATTCTTGGCGAAAGTCGCCTCCTCCCGGGCTTCGAAGAGCAATTGGAAGGCATGACGCCTGCTACACCAAAGACCTTCACCCTCACCCTCCCGGAGAAATTCCAGGTGGAAGCGCTTCGCGGCAAACCTGCAACGTTCACTGTCACACTCCAGAGCGTAGAAGAAGTCAGCACTCCCGCCTTCGACGACGCCTTCGCGAAGGAACATCTGCAACAGCCGACGGCGCAAGCCTTCCGCGACATGGTGGAGAAGATGCTCAAGGACCAAGAAACGCAGTTCGCTCGCATGAGTCGCGAGCGCAAGCTGCTCGATTCGATCCGCGATGCCGTGCAGGTCGAATTACCGGAGGAGCTGGTGGACCAGGAACTGCGCCAGCTCGTAGAAGAGTGGGCAACCCGTTTGGAGCAGCAAGGAAAGAGCGTCGAAGACGCACTGAAAGCTCAGGGGAAGACTGCCAAACAGGTGGAAGAAGAATTGCGCGCGGAGGCAACCAATCGCTGGAAGCTGCGTCTCGGTATCTCGCACCTCATCGACGAAAGGAAGATTGAGATCTCACCCGAGGAGGAAAAGGCAGCAATCGGCGCCTTCCTCAATAACCTCACAGATGAAGAACGCGGCGAAGCAGAGAAGCGAATTACTGCGAAAGATTCCCTCTACGACGAAGTTCGCTGGAGGGCACTCGTCGATAAGCTCATCTCCTCGCTCCTCGCGTAACTGGCTGTGTCCAGTGCGCATGGATGCGTCGCTCGGGGTTGACCGCCCGGAGCATTTTGCAGTTCTGGCGATGGATGCGCACTTCACCGCTGCGACCGATCACGCCGACGATTGGGTGGCGTTCCATACCCTCAGGCTTACAGCACTTCGCCAGCTTCGTCGGCATCGGAATACTCCCTTCCACGCGTGGCACGACTGAGACCCCGTCTGGAATGCGCACAGGTATAGGAGACTCCTTCTTCAAGATTAGCTCGTCGAGTTTCAGGAGCGCTGCACCCGCAGTGAGACTCCCCTGCCCAATGGAGACAAGGAAATCTTCGCGCTCGAGAATCGTCGACGCTTTCCCATCGATGAGTTTTAAGAGAGTGAACTGGGTATCGAGGGGGTCATGACGCAACCGACGCAATTCACGGTTGAGCGCAGCCCTGCCATCATCAAGGAGTTGCGGGCGATTCTGCACTGCAAGATGGCGTTTGAGGCGATTGCGCGCTGATGCGGTTTTAAGGAGCGAGATCCACCGCGGAGAAGGCCTCGGATCTTTTCCACGGAGAATTTCGACGATATCGCCGTTCTCCAGGCGATGATCGAGTGGAACGATGGAGCCGTTGACTTTCGCCGCCTTGAACGAGAGCCCAATGGCCGTGTGTACCTGAAACGCAAAGTCGAGCGGTGTCGCACCCTCGGGTAATTCCACCACGTCGCCCTTCGGGGTCAGCACGAACATGTGATCGACGACGCCTGCGGCACGTGGACGATCGTCGTCGGCTTCGGGGATAAATGCGCGCTCGACGAGCTGACGGCTCCTCTCGGCATTCTTTGGCCCAACCTCTTTATAACTCCAGTGCGCTGCAACACCGATGTTCGCTTCGCGGTGCATTTCGGGCGTGCGAATTTGGACCTCGACCATGATGCCCGGCGGCACATTCGGTAGACCGATCAGCGTGGTATGCAAACTCTGATACCCGTTTGGCTTTGGGAAGGCGATGTAATCTTTGAAACGGTTTTGCACCGGGTACCCAAGGCGATGCAGGAAGCCGAGCGCCTGGTAGCACGCAGCATCGCCCTCGACGATGGCACGAAGTGCAAAGAGATCGGGAATGCTCTCGATGTGCGTCACGGTCTTGTGACGCATCTTCTGGAAGATGCTGTACGGATGCTTCTCTCGTCCTTCGACATGGACGAGGAGCCCATGGTCGCGCAATTCCTTCTCGACACTGCGTGCCGCCTGATCCAAGAAGGCCCCGTGCTTCTCACGGAGCGCTGCGAGCTGTTCCGTAATGCGCTCATGATCCACGGGATAGAGCACCGGAAACCCCGCATCCTCGAGGGCCTGCTTCAGCGAGTACATACCGAGCCTGGCGGCTGCTGGGGCGTAGAGGTGCAGCACATCGCTACTGATGCGACGGCGTTCCACAGCCGGATAGCGGTCGAGCGTGCGCATCGTGAGGAGCTGATGGCACAGCATCATCAGAAAGACCCGCACGTCCTTGCTCACGCGGAAGAAATTGAGGCGCAACCGTTCGAGCGACACACGTCGATTGTGCGTCGTGAGGTGACGAAGCACGTGCACTTCACCGATCATCGTGCGGACGCGCTGCCCGTACCGACGCTCGATCTCTTCGAAATTCCACACGTGCAATTCCGGCACGTGGTGCAGGAGCGACACGACGACCAGATCAGTATCGGGCTCGAACAGCGCGAGTTCTCCAACTAAATCGAGACAGTGCTCGATGAGCGGAACCTTCGTCCGATGCTTCTGAGCTTCGTACACATCAAGGGCGTCACGAAACGCCCGATCGACAACACTCCGATCAATGCCTGCAGGGAGTAAGCCGAGGAGCTCCTCCCATCTCGCCCGGACATCGGTGATCGCCTGGGCCATGGACTTGGGAGTGTACCACAAAAACCCCCTTACCGTTTCAGCAACAAGGTGACCGGGCCATCATTCACGCTTTCGACCGTCATATGGGCTCCGAAGCGACCGGTTTGCACGTCTGCTATGTCTTCTTCCCGCAGTCGCTGGGCGAATCGTTCGTAGAGCGACTGGGCGTGCTCCTTGGGCGCTGCGGCAGTGTAGTCGGGGCGGTTACTCCCCTCGATTGACCCGAGCAACGTGAACTGTGAGACGACGATCGCCGCCCCACCGATATCCTTCACCGTCTTATCGTTGACCTTCCCATCATCTCCGGGAAATAAACGAAGAGCAGAAATTTTCTTCGCCAACCAATCGCATTCACTCTCCGTGTCGCCTGCGGCGACACCCACGAGCAACAGATACCCCTGCCCGATCGACGCGACCTTGTTACCATCAACTGATACCGATGCACTGCTAACACGCTGAAGCACGACCTGCATAGACCGATACTACAGGATCATTTATTTCGAATACTTCTGAATCACGTTCGCTGCGTACACCATGCCGGTAGCCCACATCAGGTTCTTGCCGATGTTCCACCACCATGACGTTTTTTCGTTATCCTTCTGCGTGTTCAGCACCCAACGCGAGAGCAACGTTAGGCCGGTAACACCTAGAACCGTCGCTGCGATTGGGTGCGTGAGGGCTTTACCGACCTCTCCTTTGATCAGGTGCTCACCAATCTCACTGAGGCCATCTCCGCCCTTTTGAAGCATCTCGCTACCGGTATTAAAAATTTTCTCACCGGCGTCGAGCGACCTGTGCTTCGCTTGTTCACCAAAGTTTCCGGTCGGAAGCGAATCCTGGAACGCGAGGAGATCGGCCTGTGCATCGTCCTTCACTTTCGCCTTGTTCACACGATATCGAAGCTCGAGGAGCATTTCACGGTTCGCGAGTTTTTTCGCATCATCGAATGTCGCATACTCTGCTTTCGCATCATCGACTTCGCTTTTCTCCACTACACCAGCGGAACGAAGTTTTGCGTGAAGTATCTCAATTGGTCCTGCCATATACGTAGGTGGATGTGAGTATTGGACGGTTACTTCATTATTATACCATAAAATATGATTATTTGCACACATGCCAGAATGCCGCAAATCAGCAAACCGGAATTGTTTAGAACGGTTTCGCTTGACTCTAAGGGGGTCTCTGACTAAAGTACAGGCTCGACCGAAGACCGAGGGCATTAGGACGCAGTCCGAAGGTAAGCCCCTCCGAGGCACACAGCATCGCTCATCCGGCTCCGGCTTGGTGATTCGTGCCGTTTGCCTCGCTGGTCTCCCGGTCGGGACCCAGCGATTTCTTTTTGTGCCGAGCACAAAAAACCCTGAGCTTGTCGAAGGGTTCGCAGGTTGCGACTGATTTCTAAGACCCTCTCCCCCGACCCCACACCTTTATGGCCGTCACTAAAGCACAAAAGACTGAGATCCTCGCAGATCTGAAGGACAAGCTGCAGAAGTCGAAGTCCGTCATCTTCGCCCACTACATCGGCATGACTGTCGCGGACGTCTCGGACCTCCGTGGGAAGCTCAAGAAGTCGAAGTCCGAAATGAAGGTGGCGAAGAAGACACTCATGAAGATCGCCGCGAAGGACCTCAATATGCCGGAACCATCCGACGAGATGCTCGACGGCGCTGTCGCCTGCATCTTCAGCTTCGAAGATCCCCTCTCGGGCGCGCAGATCGCGTTCAAATTCGCGAAGACGCACGAGCAAGTGAAGCTCATTGGCGGCATCTACGAAGGGAAGTTGATCTCGAAGGAAGAAGCGATCGCCCTCGCGAAGATCCCGGGCAAGGAAGCACTCCTCAGTATGTTCGCCGCGATGTGCATTGGCCCGCTCAGCTCGTTCGCCCGTGGCCTCTCGGAGCTTGCGAAGATGAAAGAAGCTCCTGCTCCTGCCTCCCCTGCTGCCCCCGCCGCTGAAGCAGCTCCAACACCCGCCCCCTCTTCGACAAGCTCAGAGCAGGCTCCGCAACCCGCCGCTCCGTCTTCCGAAGCTCCGGCGGAGGCACCTCAAGCCTAATATTCTCCTTTCTATTTTCTCCTTTCTATCGTTATGGCAGACGCTCCTACCCTGACCGCCGGTGAAAAAGCGGTGATCGACGCACTCGAAAAGCTCAACGTTGTTGAGCTCAACAACGTCGTGAAGTACATGGAAACGGTCTACGGCATCTCCGCAGCTCCAGTCGCAATGGCTGGCGGCGGTGGAGGCGGTGACGGCGGCGCTGCAGCCGAGAAGTCGACCTTCAACGTCGAGCTCACGGAAGCCGGTGCGCAGAAGATCGCCGTGATCAAGGTCGTGAAGGAAATCACGGGCCTCGGTCTCGCTGAAGCAAAGGGATTGGTCGACGGTGCTCCGAAGGTCATCAAGGAGAACGTCGCCAAGGCCGACGCCGACGAGATGGCGAAGAAGCTTACGGAAGCTGGCGCGAAGGTCACCCTTAAGTAAATCCTCACAATTCACACAATGCCCCGTACCAAGGCGTAGCCGCCTGGTACGGGGTTCGTGTATGCTCCCAGCGACATTCCCCTCTTTTCCATGCGTTTATCGTTCCGCGCCGTCCTGAGCCTTCTCGCCATCGCCCTTCCACTGGGCGTCTCCGCCATGGCCGTGGGAGTGAACCTCGGCGACATGATCGGCACCGTGCAAACGAATAAGAAACCGCTCGCGTTTGATATCAACGTGAAGGGCACCTATGGAAATGATTCCGGGACGATCTCGATCAAAGGAACGCAGAACGGCAACCTTCGATCGCTCGAGAAGGCCGCACTCGACGCAACGATCCTGCTCGACGCAAAAGAGAGCACCACCTCGTGGGGGCACGCGGAATTTAAGACGCGTCTTGTGAATCAAACGCTCTACGTTCGCCTCGAGGATTTTTCCGCGGAGGGCGAGTGGGCCGCATACATCAACTACGTCAAACCGTATGAGGACGTGTGGTACAGCTTCCCACTGGAGAAGGAAGAATACGAGGAATTCATGGAAGAGATGAAGGAAAGCCGGAACGCCTCCTATAAGGAAATCGAAGGATTCTTCAAGATCGTTCAGGAGGAACTACGCAATGGCAAAACGCGCATGACACTCACGATCCCGAAGAACAGGCAGCGCCGCCTCATCTCGCGCCTGCTTGGTACGGACTACGCACGGTATTACCGCAATACGTCGATCGATGCGACGCTGTCGGTGGACAGCCTTCAAAACGTCTTCGATGCTCTCACGGGCTCGTTGGATTTCAAGGCAACCGACAGCTATAGCCAGAAGAAGATGACGTTGAAAATCACGGCGAGTGCAACGACGCTCAAGACAGCACCGAAGTTCCTTGCTCCTGAGGAGAGCGTCGACTTTGAAGAGTTTGTACGGGAGCAAGAAGAGAAGGAGCAGAGGGAATGGGAGGAAAATAGATATAACACCGAAGATGGACGCAACGCGCAACGCCGCAGCGATGTGAATACGATTCTCAACGCTGTGTACCAGTACGCGATCGATCATAACGGCAATCTTCCACCAAAGATTACGACGACACCGAAGGAGATTTGTCGCACGAACATGGAGTGCGATGGAATCTCGCTCGACATCCTCACGGGCAGCTACCTCGTGCGAATTCCGCAGGACCCGTCGATCACGGAGGACAGCGAGGACACGTCGACACATTACGTCATCAGCAAGGACTCGAAGGGGCGAGTCACCGTCGCGGCTCCACTAGCTGAGAAAGGGGTAGTGATCTCTATCACCAAGTAAAACCGCGCCATTCACCAATTGAGACGAATTGAATTGACAATTCGTTTCAACGTGGGCATGATCAGTACAGCAAACGTCCAGTCCTCGCTCAATCGGTTAAACGATGAAAGAAAGGAATGGAGACGATGCGTCTTACTTCCTT
>CAYQJY010000054.1:0-6747 GCA_964418005.1 uncultured Candidatus Peribacteria bacterium | reverse complement strand
GCTCATGATCAAGCACGCGATCCCCGACCTGCGGAGCCTCTACGAGAACGATCTGCGCTTGTTAAGGCAATTCGCCTGATTGTACAAAATTTGTGTACGAATTTTTTTAGCGTACAAATAAGGAAAAACCCGCCGGATAGCCGACGGGTCTGCACGGTAGTGCAGCCACTTCCCACCGTTGTTATGCAGCGCTTTTTATTGCGCGCAGCCGCACGGCATGATCAATTTGTCCGCTCAGGAGAGACTCGAGACTGACCTGAACCGCCCAATCGACCGACTGAAACCAGTCAGCGCCCGCCTCGAACGCAATCTGGGCATCGCCGGTGATACGGCTATCCGTGATCGCGAGAATCGGGCACGTGGGGTGCTTCGTGCACATCGCACGAATGATATCTACGGCAAGCGTGTCGTCCGCAGCGAGTCGCTCGGGTGGAGCGAGCGGGTCACCGTGGTACAACTGCACAACCGCGATATGATACAATCCAGCTTCAGCACTAATCTCATCTGGGGTACGGACGATCGTGACCGTCTCATATCCCACATGTCTGAGTGCTGTGCAGATGACCTCTTGGTCGTGTTCAGAAACGAACAGGTACGCTCTCATGGAAATCCTCCGTGGAATGGTGGAAGTGGCCAGTGGTGCCAACGTGAATCCCCAAACCCAGTGGCTTGGGAGCCGCCACCATACACGTCGAAAACAAGATTGCAACATTTTTTTGCTCAACTTTTTTGGCCTCGTGTCGCGGTGGCTTGACCGGAGGTGCTTCGACACGGAAGCTGCGGGCATGCCCCCTCTCTCCCCCTCCCTTGAAGCGCAGCTGAAGCAGCTGCGTGATCGTGTATTGGAAGAGAACCAGAAGATCAACCTCACGGCGCTACGGGATGCGGAAAAGTGCTGGATTGGCAATGTCCTCGATTCGCTCCCATTGCTTGAAATCCTCGAGAAGCTTGGCACACCGAAAACACTCCTCGACGTAGGAACAGGGGGTGGGTTTCCCCTGCTCCCCCTCGCAGTGGCTCTCCCCGCAATAAAATGCACCGGGCTGGATAGCACCGGAAAGAAAATTGAAGCTATACGACGGATCGCAGCGGACCTGGGCATCACCAATATTCATCTGGTGACTGCTCGAGCGGAGGATGCCGGGCGCGATCCAGCACACCGCGAGAAGTACGATGTCGCAACGGCCCGCGCGGTTGCAGACCTCTCCGCACTCCTGGAGTTCACCTCACCCTTCGTGAAGATGGGCGGACACGTCGTCCTGTGGAAAAGCCTCCAAGCGGAGGAAGAAATCGCCCGATCGAAGAAGGCCCAGCATGCATTGCACGTACCGTTTGAATGTTCACACCGTTATACGCTCCCTGGTGACTTCGGCGAGCGACAGTTGCTCGTCTTCCGAAAAGGTGCCGCGACACCCAAGCTCTATCCCCGACCAACCGGCGTGCCTGGCAAGCAACCATTGTAAGTGTCTGCTACCATAGAACGCGATGTTGTCGTTGCAACACCTCACTGTCGTCCGAGGATCGAAGACCGTTCTTCGCGATGCATCGCTCGACGTAGAACCGAACGACGTTGTTTGTTTGCTTGGAGAGGAAGGAAGCGGAAAAACGACGCTCTTGAAGCTCCTCACGCGCGAATTACAGCCAAACGAGGGAGTGATCAAGATCGATGGTGCGATCTTGGCGCAATTGCCACGTGAAGTGCTGCGCATGTTCCGTGCGCGCGTGGGATTCCTCGATGAGCACGCATCGCTCGACGACACGCTCACGATTGCCCAGAACATCGGACTGCCACTGGACCTCGTAGGGACAGAACGTGCGCTGCGCGATCGCGCGGTGGGCGATTTATTGAAGCGACTTCGCATCACAAGCATCGCGAAGGCATTCCCGCAGAATGTTTCGCGTGGAGAAAGACAGCTTGCGGCACTCGCTCGCTCCATCGCCGCTGGTCCGCTCATCGTCCTCCTCGACGAACCATTCCAAGGGGTGAGTGACGATGCCGCACGCATCGCAGCATCGATGCTGCAAAACATGTGCAAGAAAGGTGCGACGGTCATTGTCGCTTCTGCAGAAGAACGAACGCTTTCATTCTTTGCATCACCGCGGGTCGCACGCCTCCAGCGAGGGAAAATGACGGAAGAAACTCCGACGCATAAGAGTTCTTCGACGAAAGTTCGAGAGGCAACGGCGATCGTGACAACCGAACTTGTCGAGAAACAAGCAATGCCCTCGACTGACGAAGTGGTCGAATCGATCGAATCGAACGACAAAAAGAAGATCCGCATCACTGCAGTGGGCTCGCTCTGATGTCCGTTTGCCTTTGCGGAAAAGAGGGTAGACTTCGCATGAATGGGGGTCAACGTTCCCCACAGCGCACAGGAAACCACACCGGTCGCAGGACTAGGGACGGTGAACTCCCTTCTGCGTTTAACGATGCTCGGCGTGGTCATGGCAGTCGGCGGAAATTGCGGCGGGCCTGAGCGTGCAACACAGCAAGTGAGCGTCGTGAAGCCAGCGAAACGATCGATCATGGGAGAAACGATCCATCTCCCTCGGAAGAATGCCGAACCACTTGAACTTACTGTACAACGGGTCGACGGCTTGCTCGAAATTACCGTCGGCGGAGCGACATACCTCATCGAAGAGTTGCCCTACCTTCCCGGCGAACCGATTGGAGCATCGATCAGCAACGTTGAGATGGACGACGAGACGCTCTCCATCGAATCGTCATACGCGGATATCACCGCATCACGCACCAGCGCACAAAGCGGGCTTGAAAAACTTGAGCGTGAGACTGGAGAAAGGGTTTCGGTTTCGGTTGATGTAATCGTGAAGTCGAAGAATCGGATGCTCGATATGATCGTTCATACAAACAGCCTCCTCACAGGAAAGAGGAAAGATGAGCCGCAGCTGTATACGATCTACTTTGTTCGCAAGGGACCGGGGAAAGAACTCGCTCACAATTCGACGGGAAATTGACAGCACTCCGCACGAGGGTACAATGCGCCCATAATGTACCGCGTGTATTCCTTCGGCACCTTCTGGTTCTCCTTTCGTGAGGAGAAGGTGCTGATGCGCGCGTAACCGTCCCAGGAAAGCGCGATCTCCCTTCTCCCTCCGCAGGGCGAAGCCATTTTCCCTATCTCCCCATTCCCCCCACTCCCATGATCACTCCCGCTCCATCACCTGAGAATCAAGCCCCATCGACACCAGCCGAACAACCCGACTCCACCACACCGAGCATTGTAAGCGACGATACCCGGCTCGCGACACATGAGCATGTCGCATCTGTCCTCCCAACGAATGTCGTCACTCATCATGAGAAAACGCATCGCGATGTCGGCGAAGGCGGCTGGCGCGTGTGGCATTGACCAACGATGCCCTCACCTTCCACCTTTCTTCCTCTCCCCCTTCCCCCACCCCCATGTCCACCCCGAACAAACCCACAGCACTAACGGACGACGAAGCACTCGCCAAATTGTCATCGGCGGAACTTGCAATTGTCGATGCAACGATCACGCGCGCCAATGGTCAATCCTTCACGCTCGACGTGAGCGCATACCTGCACGAACGTGTAAAACCTGTGTCAGTCAAAACCCACGCGGACCTAGCACGCCACATCATCAGCATGAAGGGCGAGACACGAGGCTTACTCGTGCAAAAACTGAGCGGCCTACTCCTCGCGAATATGGAAGCTGAGTCAACGATCGCCTGACGACTCATGACCATCGGGAAAAGGCGCAGCATAATGCTATGCGTCTTTTCCGCAATGTTCTGGGACGTGCATCGCCGCCATTCCCTTGTAAACAGTGTCGTAATTATTACCAGCGTTCCAGAACTGGTAACCACAGTTGCCTGTGTCGTACACAGCCTGGATCTGGTCTTGCACGTTCTGCTGCGTCACGCCGTACCCCTGAATCCACGGCCGGATTTTTCCCTTGTGCTCATCGCCCAGAAGCTCTTGGTATCCCGTGAGCGTCCGGTGCACGAGGTAGTACATACGACTTCCTTTGTGCTTCTTGGGGTTCCAATAGCCCCCCTCCTCCGAGAACGTCGCCGGGTAGGCCATCGGTGAGATGACGTCGACGAGCGGCGCGAAGCGGACGACATCCTGCCCGAGCGTCTCAAGGTTCGCCGGGTAATTCCAGCCGAGAATCGCGTACGACGAAATACCGAGCTTCGTCGATGGACCACACTGATCAATCGTCTCGCGGGCCTTCTTGATGAAGGAGAAGACTTTATCAGCCTTCTGCTCAGCGCTAAATACACCGAGCGCGACGTAGTTCTCCGTCGAGAAGCGAATATAGTCGAAGTTCACTTCGTCGATTCCCGACTTCGCGAGATCACACAACACTTCCATGTTGTACTGCTGCGCATACTCGTTGCTCGGATCGATCCACGTAGCCGAGAGAACTTCGTTCGTCGTCGGATGACGAACGCTTGATGCGGGGTGTGCACCGGTAAAGCCATCGTCCTTGATTGCAATGAAACGACCCATCGCGTAGAAACCGTTTTCATGCAGCTTCTTGATGATCGCAGGAAGATCCTCGATTGCCTTCTCCAGCCCGAGCTCCTCGGCAATGGGCGACGTCGTTTCGAAATACACGCGCGAGCCCTTCACATCGAAAATAATCGCATTGCCGCTGCTCTTCTTCAGATTCTCAATCACCGAGTCGAGCGCCTCATCATTTGCTACACGTCCAGACGTGAGGTACACGCCGGCGCGATTGTACGGATCCATCGGCGGCGTCGTGAGTGCGGAGGGCGGACGAATGACAATCTTATTCGCGCCGGGTCCGAGGAGTTCCTTGAGACGCTGCATCGCACGCTTCGTTCGACGATCCATGCCAGTCGTCGATGAGGACGCAGCCTGCTTCTGTGGAACAATGTCCGATGTTCGCGCAGCAAAAAACAAGGATGACGCGTGGTCATCATCGGCAAGACCCAGCAGCGGATACAGAGCCAGAGCGATGCCGAGCACGAGGGAAGCCGACGCGGTGAATGAGGTCTTCATCGGAGCCCTATCGTGCCGTGATTGGTCGATTCCCTCAATGCACACGAAAGAAAGGCGTGGCACCCTGTGTACAATCGTGGTCCAGCGTACGTCCTCTCACTCGTACACGATGTTCGTAAGGAAGGCGTACACATTGGGAACGGTGACCACCGCGAGCGTCAGCACGAGGAGATACACCTGGCGTCGAAGCGATCGCTTCACGCGCTGGTGTGACGGAAGGGTGGGCGATACGTCGAGACCGGTATCATCGGCGATAGTCGCAATCATGGAGTCTGTGGAGGTGTTATAGATATTATAACATATTATCTAATTATTGCAATATATCAATACTATGGCATGTGTAGGATGCAAACATGGATTTCAACAATAGGAATGTTGTGCTCACCGGGGGTAGTAACGGCATCGGTTTTGCACTATCCACAGCCCTTGTCGCAAAGGGCGCTCGCGTAACGAATCTGGATCGAGAGAAGCCTATCAACGATATCGACGGCATGACGTGGCTCCGCTGCGACATTGCGCGTGCGGACGATGTGGAACAGGCGCTCAACGCAACGACGGGCACGATCGATCTTCTCATCAGCAATGCTGGAGTTATTCGACGTGGGCCAGTGCTATCGAATGCCGAAGAAGAATTCGACCTTCTTTTTAACGTGAACACGAAGGGGCCGTGGCTTCTCTTGAAGCAAGCTATCCCCCTGCTCTCAAAGAACGCCATTGTACTGCATGTCTCGAGCTATCGAGCAGCACAGTCGCCATCCGACCCCGGATTGTACGCATCATCGAAAGGAGCAGGTGAACACATCGTACGATGTACAGCAGAGGGAGCGGCATTCACGGTGAAGATCGCTCGACTCGGACCCTTCGCTACGGGAATGGCACGCCAACAATCACCAGTTCGACCACCTGCAGAGGCAGCCGAACTCCTTCTTCAACTCATCGACTCTGATCACAGCATGCTCATGTACGATCCGAGGACGGACGCATACACATTCGAACGGTAGTCATTCATCGACTCGATGGCAGGTCTCCGCGGAAGGCTTCGTCGATCATCGCATCGACGCTCTCCTGCAGGTGAGCCTTGAAGCGTCCCATGCACTCGCGCGAGGTTGTGTCACTTTCGTCCGTTCGGTCCTTGCAAAACTGCTTCGCCATCACGCTCACGAACTTGATGGTCCCCTTCAATTTCTTCTCGATACGACTCGTAATGTTCGTCCACTTCCAGTCCGATCCGTCAGACGCAGACGAACTGCTTTCCTCACGATCGGCGCTCATACCGTCGCGCATTGGCAACCGATGAATGAGACGAACACAGCGTTCATAGTCGTCCCCATTCGAAAAACGCTTGCAGCGCTCTTCACGCACCATGCGCGCAGAAGAAGAAGAAGAAGAAGACGATGCCGATGAGTCCTCAGTGGCAAAAGCGGGGACGGCAATCAGAGCCATCGATGCGGCGAGTGCGGAGGCAAGCAGGCGTTTCATAGAAAGAGATAGAAAGAGGCAGAAAGAAGATACGAGCGATAGGATACACTCCTTTTCTTGATTCAGAACCGTCTCGATTGTTTCGTGCACGTCAAAAAGAATGGCACCCGCGGCAGGAATTGAACTCATCCCGCATCGCCCGCTCTGGCGGTCTTGCGGGACAAGCTTCTCGAGTTCGATGGTAACCAGGGTTTCTTGATTTATTTCACTCTGATTTTTGTTATACCAAGGCCAAAAAGAGACTGATTTACACCTCC
>CAYQJY010000053.1:0-6805 GCA_964418005.1 uncultured Candidatus Peribacteria bacterium | reverse complement strand
AAGGATTTCCTCTCCTCTTCACACTATGAACCAATGACGACGCTCGCCGTCGCGGCGGTTCTCGCGTGGAGCGCTGTTTTGCTGAAACCAATTCGTTGGTACAACGTAGCGATGTCTGTTGCCGCGCTCCTCCTGCTCACGGGTGCCATGTGGGATTACCGCCTGGGGTGGCAGTTCCTCACGATGAGCTATGAGCCATCGCCGCAGGTACCCGAGATCGTCGCTGCGATGAACGCTCGCGATCGCGTGACCGTACTCACTGATTCAGTCACCGCCGTCGAGGTGAAGTCGCGGACAAAAGCGGACGTCGTCTTCACGCCGTACGTCCAACACCTTCTCGTTTCGAACGCAGAGTTTGCCGCACGCGGTTGTATGGCTGATCTCTTCCGGCCGGGCGGACCCAACGTCGAAATGTTGGCATGGCACACGTTGCAGTTCCGCGGTGAGTTCATGCTTCCGGAGCGCACGGCAGAGTTCCGTGCGGTGTGCGATGGCCTCTTGCAAAATCCCGAAGCGGCGTTGCGCCGTTACGGCGTGGAGTATGTGCTCTGGAACGAAGTTGAACGCCCGGAGTGGTTGATGCTCTCTTTCCTAGAGAAGACGGATGGAGGTAATGGGTGGAGTTTGTGGAAGGTTACACAGTAAAAAACGGGAGGGGAGTGGAGCTCCCCGTCCCTCCCAGCAGGGAATCTCGAGCAGGATGTCCGACCGCGAGGTCTCGCATCGATTCGATGTGCAAGGGCAGTGTCTCTTTTGTCGACTCGGGAGGATCCGGAGATCTCCGTCAGCGTCTCCTGCCTACGCACCACAATGCACACCTAGCTTCCGACCGCGTTTGGGGGATCTAACCTCAAGAGCCTTGCGGCTCCTCCAACCGTCCTTGGAAACGCGTTTCCATTGCCAGGATGAACAATATAAAACTAATGTTTAAATTTGTCAAGAATAAGCTTAGACATAGAGAATCTGCTACCGTACGGCTTCATGCGCATTGCGTACTGCACGAACGTGCGATTGCCCAGCGAGCGCGCCCACGGACACCAAGTGGCGCACGTCTGTCGTGCGTTGTGGAACCTCAAGCACGAAGTCGAAGTGTTCGCGCCCTTTCGGGAGAACGTGATTCCGCAGGATTTTTGGACGTACGAACATCTCTCGCGCGACATCAAGCTCAGGTACGTCGGCGATACCGATTACATCGCGAAGTCATGGTGGCCTGGATGGCTGAAATTGCGGTCGATGAACGGGAGTTTGCGACGAGACCTTCCCGCGTTACTGAAAGAGCGTGAGCCCGATGTCATCTACACGCGATCGCCTGCCTTACTGCCTGCCCTGCTCGATGTTGGTTCACCGGTTATCCTCGAATTACACCAACTTCCGCGGTGGGCGCGCCATCTCTTCGTTGAAGAGTGCAATCGGTGCGCGCGTGTCGCTTGCCTCACCTCGCCGATGCGTGATGTACTTGTGAACTGGGGAGTGAAGAAAGAGAAGCTCATCGTCGAAGGGGACGCGGTTGACCTCGATCGATTCGAGAATCTTCCGTCGAAACCGAAGGCGCGGTCGAAGTGGAATCTAAGAACTGATCGCCCGGTCGTTGGCTATGTTGGACGACTCACGACGCTGGGGCAGGAGAAGGGGGTCTCGACAGTTCTAGAAGCCATAGCAAAAAATAAGAGGTTCTTCGGGTTTATCGTTGGTGGACCAGAAGACGACAAGGTGCGTTACCAAAAGATGGCAGCGAAGCTGGGGCTGACAGAGGAAGATGTGCTCTTCACGGGTGAAATCCCCGGGGCGGACGTTCCGACGTCGCTTGTCGCATGCGACATCCTCGCGATGCCGTTCCCGGATCTGCCGCACTATCGTACGAACATGTCGCCGCTGAAGATGTTCGAGTACATGGCGGCGGATCGACCGATGATTACGAGCGATCTTCCGACCATCCGTGACGTGCTTGATGAGAAGACGGCGGTATTCTGTCAGCCAGGCGATACCAAGAGCTTCGTGAAGGCCTTGGAGTGGATCGCGGGGAACCCTGAAGAGGCGATGTCCCGTGCAGCAGCCGCTGCCGCGCTCGTGAAGAGCCACACGTGGCAGGAACGTATGGCACGCATCCTCAAAGGGGTACACTCCGCCAGGCCATGAAACTCCTCAGCGTCGCATCGGCCCGACCCAACTTCGTGAAGCTCGCGGCGATCGATCACGCATGTCGTCTTCCCGAATTTTCCGATGTCGAACATGTCATCGTGCATACGGGACAGCACTACGATCCGCTTTTTTCGGATGTATTTTTTGATGAGCTTGATATTCACATGCCGGCGGTGAATCTTGGTGTGCACGGCGGAGACCGCAACGAGACGATTAACCGGACAGAAGAAGCGCTGCTGCCCGTCCTGAAAGATTTTCAGTCGGATGTCGTTCTGGTGTATGGCGACGTCAATGGAGCTACAGGTGCGGGTAGAGCCTGCGCCAAACTTGGCATCCATCTCGCACACGTTGAGGCTGGATTGCGGTCGTACGATAACACGATGCCGGAGGAATTGAACCGGATCGAAGTCGACAGACTTGCACAGAATTTGTTTTGCACTGAAGAGTCCGGCATGCAGCACCTGCGTGAAGAGGGGGTGAAGGGGAAAGCGCACCTCGTCGGGAATACAATGATCGATACGCTCATTCGGATGCTTCCACGAATTGAGGCATCTGAGCTTCCTGGAAGTTTCGAGATGCCGTTCGGCATCGTTACGCTTCATCGCCCGAGCAATGTCGACGACCCCGTCATGTTGAAGAAGAATTTAGAGTTCTTGTCGGAGGTCAGTGAGCGTTGCCCACTCGTCCTGCCTGTGCACCATCGCCTGCGCGGCATGCTCGATCAGACCAGACTCGAAAATACGCTGCCGCACACACTCCGCCTGATTCCGGCGCAGCCCTATATGTCGTTCTTGCGGCTTGTGATGGCGTCCAGTTTCATCCTTACCGATTCCGGTGGAATCCAGGAAGAAGCTGTATTGCTACGTAAGCGCTGCTTCACCCTTCGACGCAATACTGAACGACCCGTGACAATCGAATGCGGAAGTAATCTCCTCATTGACCCCTCGTTGTCCGATGATCGTCAGGAGGTGTTAGCCTTCGCTGGTAACCCTCACGCACCGAATATACGCACTCCGGAATTCTGGGACGGCAAAGCGGGGGAGAGGATTGTTAGACTGCTGCGTAAGGCTTAAGACAACCACCGCAGGATTTTGAGTACACCTTGCTTCACGCCCTTGCGATGGGTCGTGCCCGTCGAGTGTTGCAACTTCTCGCGATTTGCCATGTACCAGTCGTACGTCTCACAGAGCATCTGTATGTTACTGTGTTGTGCTTTCCACCCGAGAACACGTTGGAGCTTGGTGGTATCAAAATACAATGGTTTGTCGGCTGTCCTATAGTGGTAGTCGACGAGCGGCGAAATACGCAAGCGGTCGAAAAATCGTAAGACAGTACGTACGAGAGAGGCGTTCGTCGGTACTGTTTTCGATGTCGTTCCCGCATGTGCGATCAGTCCCTCGAGCGAATGTTTGAACGTGCCAAACTCTTCTGCTCCTACCAAGAAGTCTTCGTTGCGACACGGTTTCGCCGACGCGAGGTAACAGGCATAGGCGAGATCTTTTGCAGAGAGCAATTGGTATAGATTACTGCCGTTGCCAATCATATAGATGCGTTTACCAGCACTGATCCAGTCGAAGAGGATGCCGAAAATACCCATGCGCCCCGTTCCAATGATTGTGCGCGGACGAATGATGGATACATCGAGGCCATAGTTCTGTCGATATTCTTGGCAGAGTTTCTCCGCTGCCATTTTGGACATGGCGTACTCGCCGAGTGGCGTGAGTGGCGTGTTTTCCGTCACCGGTAACTCTTTCGCGATCCCATACACAGCACTGGTCGATACGAACAGCACTTTCTTCACACCTGTTGCACGTGCCGCATCCAGCACGTTGCGGGTGCCGGTCACGTTTATCTCGTAGAATTTTTTCCCCGATCGTGAAACTGGGAGCACGGCCGCGTTGTGGTGTACGGTGTCGCACCCACGCATCGATTCCCTGAGCAGCGTTTGGTCCAAGATATCGCCTTGTACGTAATGCACCCCCTTTCGAACGTATTCTGCATCGAGAGGGCTGAGATCATAGACGACAACGTCCTCGCCCTCACTAAGGAGCCGGTCGATGAGGTGGAGGCCGAAGAACCCACTGCCTCCGGTGATGAAGTGCTTCATGCAATATTAAATCTTGAGGCCCTGCTTCTCGCGCGCCCATTGGATAGAGCGCCGCATGCCTTCCTCCAGTTCAACCTCGGGCTGGTAACCGAGTTCGCGCTTGGCCTTGGAGATATCGCACCCGATGTCACGGTCCATCTCGCCGGCGACGTGGAACTCGGTGATGTACATGCCGACCGACTGAAGGAGGCGATCGACGATGCGGCATATGAAGGATGCGAGGCCGGGAATTTTCCGGGGCTTCAGTGTGACGCCGAAGAGCTTCGCGATCGTTCGATAGATCTCGATCGTCTCGTAGGGTTTTCCGTCTGCAATCCAGTAGATCTGACCGTTAGCCCCAGGCGTTTTCTCCGCTAGGAGGATGCCCTGGATGGTGTTGTCGAGATAACTCATGCTTCGCAGCGATGTTCCCGATCCAAAGAGGATCGGATTGCCCTTTTGGATCATGCGGAAGAACCGCAGTTGGCGCTCTGGCTGACCGTTGCCGGGGCCATAGAACCAACACGGGCGCAGAATGACGGCTTCGAGTTTCTTTTCGTGCACGAATCGCAATACATGTTCTTCGGCCTGTCGCTTGCTGCGGCCGTAGGCCATGTAGGGATGTGGTGTATCGCTCTCCTTCATCGCCTTGCCGAGTCCTGCCGCGGAATTGCTGCTGATCATCACAACACGCTTCACGCCGGCTTTCGCTGCTGCCTCGAGCACGTTGAGTGTGCCCGTCGTGTTGATGTCGAACAGCTGCTGGATGTTCTTCGGGTGGATAATGCCCACAAGGTGAAGCACCGTGTCGACACCCTCCATCGCGCGTGCGAGAGAAGCCGTATCGAGCACGTTTCCTGGTACAAGTTCAACAGCTTTTGGCAGCGAAGACGTGTTGAGACCTGGAAGCACGAGTGCCTTCACGTGTCGTTCCTTGTAGCCAGAATACTTCTGCAGAGGATCCTGAGGATCAGTGAGAACCTCGAGCAGGCGAGTCCCAAGCCATCCTGGGGCTCCGGTGACGAGCGTTGTTATCTCTGCCATAGGGCCTCAGGGTATACTATCACTCGGTCATGCGCATCCTCATGCTTACCGACAGCTTCTACCCCGAAGTGGGGGGAAGTGAGACGGCCATTTGGCGCTTGAGCGAAGCGCTCGTCGCCGCGGGACATACCGCGGGCGTCGCTGTGATATCGAAACCGAACGCCACAAGCCCCTCTGAGAAGTTTTCATTCTGGAATGTCTCGTCGAAGGTCGGAGGATTCGATCTGAAGTTTCTGGGAAAAATTCGGAACCTTCGGAAGATCATTCGGGAGTTCAAGCCCGACGTCCTCAATGTGCATTTCATGCTCGAGTCTGGCTATGTCGGTGTGAAGGCTGCTAGAGCGGAGAGGATTCCTGTTGTGCTCACAAATCGTGGGAAGGGTCTCTATAACGAAGCAACGTCGCTCCAGGAGTCGATCATGTATCCATTCTGGAATCGCGGAGCTGCGAAGGCCGATGCCTACATTGCAACGAGCTCGGAGATGGTCGATCGTGGCCGCGAACGCTTCGGGTTGGAGACGACGGCGATCAGCAACGGCGTCGAGATCGACACGTTCCGTCCCGATATCGATGGCGCGCATATTCGTAGACGCTACAACGTTCCCGAGGGTCGGCGTGTCCTCATCTGTGCTCGTCGATTGGTGCCGAAAAACGGCATTGAATACATGGTTCGGGCCATGCCCGCCATTCTTAGAAAACACGACGTCGAACTCTGGCTCGCATCGCCCCTCATCCGCGAGTATGAAAAACTGAAAGCGCTGTGCGTAGAATTGGGCGTCGGTGACCGCGTTCGTTTTTTGGGAAGTGTCGACCATACCGAATTGCCGGCATATTTCACCGCGGCCGATGTCGTGGTCCAGCCGTCGATTGCGGAAGCACGGAGTCTTGCGTGCCTGGAGGCCATGGCAGCGGGCTCGGCTATCATTGCTACGGCGACCGGTGGACTCAAAGAGCTCATCACGCACGGTGAGAACGGGTATCTTATTCCGGAGTTTCAGGAAGCAACCTATGCGGTAGGGGAGTTGCAGGAGAAAGGCGTGCGCGATCTCGAAGCAGCCGTCATTGCAGTGTTGGATGATGAGCCCCTTCGCCAGAAGCTAAAGAAAGGTGCGCGGGAGTATGCCCTGACATGCAGCTGGCCTGAGATCGCGAAGCAGACGCTCGCGATCTATGAGAAAGCAATCGCTTCCCACAAGCGTTGATGTGCGGCATTGCAGGAATCATCGGGCGTGAACGAGGGGGAAGTGCAGCCGAGAAGATGATTGCATGTATGCCCTACCGCGGTCCGGACGATCGTGGGGTCTTCGAAGAGGACGCGGTCGCACTGTCGCACCTGCGTCTCAGTATTATCGATACCTCTTCCGGCGGACACCAGCCGATGGAGAGTCATGACGAACGATTTGTCATTACCTTCAATGGCGAGATCTTTAACTACATCGAACTTCGTGAAGAATTACGACGTTCAGGTTGTACATTCAAGACAGCAGGGGATACGGAAGTGATCATGGAGGCTTACCGGGCATGGGGAGACGCGTG
>CAYQJY010000052.1:0-6956 GCA_964418005.1 uncultured Candidatus Peribacteria bacterium | reverse complement strand
TCCGGCGGTTCCGGGGCGAAGTACTTCACGCCGTTTTTCGTGTACTGACTCAGGAGCTGCTTCTTCAAGAGGTTCTCGAGCGTGTGATAGCAGCTGACGCGATGAATGTCCGCCTTTCGCGCAATGACGGACGCTGGCCCACCGTTAATTTCGAGGCATGCGAGGTACACCTTCGCTTCTTCTTGGCTCAGGCCAATGCGGAGGAGCTCCGAGATCATTCTCTAGAGTATAGCATTGTTGTAGAATTTATTCTACAGTTAGTTCGCTGCGAATTTTGGCTTATAGAAGAACAAAAACGAGCACATGACTTGCCAGTGTTGGACAATTTTGACTATACATACGATACTGTCAACACTGGGCCGAGATCGTACGCTCAGGATTTTCCTTATGGCTACCTGCAATCACTGCTCATCGGCCTTCGACCCTTCAGCGCCGCTCAGGGTGAAAACCCCTCTCGTATGAAAAAAGTTTGTACACAGTGTCGGCAAAGTTTTGAGATCACCCAAGAGGACCTCGCGTTCTACGACAAAGTGTCGCCTGTGTTCGCTGGGAAGAAGGAATTGATTCCGCCTCCCACTATGTGTCCGGATTGTCGGATGCAGCGACGTCTCGCGTGGCGTAACGAGCGAAAACTCTACCACCGTAAGTGCGATCTCACTGGAAAGCAGATCATTTCGATGTACTCGTCAGATAAGAAGATCCCAGTGTATGCGTCCGATGTGTGGTGGAGCGATCGTTGGGATCCATTGGTGTATGGCCGCGATATTGATTTCTCTCGTTCCTTCTTCGAACAGTTTCGTGAATTGCAGAAGGTCGTGCCGCAGATGTCGCTTCTCTCGCGCGAGAACGACAACAGCGACTATACGAACCATGTGTACGGTCTGAAAAATTGTTATTTGCTGTCGTCCGCGCTTTCATCGAAGGATTGTTACTACGGTGATTGGATCGTGAAGTGTAATGATTGCGTCGACTCGTCGCACATAAGCGATAGCGAGCGCTGCTATCAATCGCAGTACTGCACCAGCTGCCATTCTTCGTCATACCTCATGGAGTGCGATCGTGTCTCCAATTCACATTTTCTCTTTGACTGCCGTAATTGCAGCAACTGCCTCTTCTGCTGGAACCTACGCAACAAGGAGTATCACATTCAGAATAAGCCGGTTTCCAGGGAAGAATTCGAAGCTGCTGTGAAGATGTTGCGCGACAGAAACACCCTGGAAGCGGCTATAAATGCGTTTAAAGAGATGCAGGTCGAGAACGCGATTCACCCCTATCGGCGCGCGTCGCAGGTCGAAAACTCGAGCGGTGATCATCTCATCGAGTGCAAGAATGCTGAGAAGTGCTTCGATGTTCATCGCGCGCAAGACATTGCGTACATCTGCGACGCCATCGATATCACCGACAGTTACGATTGCAACTACACGGCAATGAATTGCACGCTGAACTACGAAGATCACGCGTGCGATGGATCGCAGAGCACGTGTTTCACAACGCGCAGTTACGATAATCACGATCTGTTGTACTGCGACTTCTGTCACAACTGTTCGTATCTCTTCGGCTGCATCGGCTTACATCGAAAGCAGTATTGCATTTTGAACAAGCAATACACGAAGGAAGAGTACGAGAAGCTCGTGCCTAAATTGATCGAACACATGAAGAAGTTTGGAGAGTTTGGCGAATCGTTCCCGGTTGATCTCAGCCCGTTTTGCTATAACGAAACGAATTCACACGATTTCTTCCCACTCTCAAAGGAAGAAGTGTTGAGGCGCGGTTGGAGGTGGTTCGATGAGTCACAGGAGAAGCAGAATTATCTTGGCCCCTCAAGAGAAATTGCGACATCCATCGATAACGTTGACGATGCGATCTGTAATCAGATTCTGTCGTGCTCCATCACAGGAAAGCCGTACAAGATCATCCCACAGGAACTGAAGTATTACCGTGATATGGGTATTCCCATTCCAACGAAATGCCCCGATCAGCGCCATTTAGAGCGCTTGAATGAGCGAAATATCCGAGTCCTGTGGGAGCGGAAATGCACGAAGTGTTCGAAGGCGATCCAAACTACCTACGCTCCCGATCGCCCCGAAATCGTGTACTGCGAAGCCTGTTACCTTGCTTCCGTCTACTGATGCAACGCACCTGTACCCAATGCGCAACCGGCTTCGAGATCACCGACGAGGACTTCGTGTTCTACGAGAAAGTCTCGCCCGTGTTCAACGGTAAGAAGGAAGCAATCCCGCCGCCGACGCTCTGCCCGGTCTGTCGGCGCCGGCGACGGTTGGCGTTCCGCAACGAGCGGAACTTGTATCACCGCAAATGCGACTGGACCGGCAAGCAGATCATTTCGCAGTACGCGGATCCTGCGTTGAAGGTCTACGTGAATAGCGAGTGGTGGTCGGACGGCTGGGACGCGCTGGCGTACGGCAAAGAGATGGACTTCTCGCGGTCGTTCTTCGAACAATTCCGCGAGTTGCAACGGAGCGTGCCTCATTTGTGTGTCGCTAACGACGCGTCGAACGAAAACAGCGACTACACGAATCAAACGGGATTCCTGAAGAACTGCTACTTGGTCTTCGACAGCGATTACTGTGAGAAGTCGCTGTATCTGCAAACCGGAAAGTACAGCATCTCCACCGTCGACGGACTGCGGCCGTTCCATTGTGAACTTTGCTATGAGTGTGTCGATTGCCTGCGTTGCTACAAGACCTTCTACTCGCAGAACTGCGAAAACTGCTCCGACAGTTATTTCCTGAAAGACTGCATCGGATGCAAAAACTGCTTCGGATGCGTGAATCAACGCAACAAGGAGTACTGCATCTTCAACGAGTACGTCGGGCCCGAGAAATACAAAGAACGCATCGCCGAATTCAATCTGTCGAATCACGCGTCGCTCGAACACGCGAAGAAGACGATCGGCGAGTGGCTCCTAAAGAACCCGACGAAGCCGCACCACAACATCGCCGCCGAAAACAGCAGCGGAGACTTTTTGAACAGCGTCCAGAACGTGCGCGAGTGCTTCGACTGCAACGACATCCGCGATTGCAGGTACTGCACGAACCTGAGTGAGAAGGCGGTCGACTGCATGGATTACGACGTATGGGGATTCAATGCCGAGCTGCTCTACGAAGTCATTACATCCGGCTATAACCCCTCGCGCGTGCTCTTTTCGTTCGACTGTTGGTCCAACGTACACGAGATGGCGTACTGCGACTCTTGCTTCAATTCATCGAACCTCTTCGGCTGCGTCGGACTACGAAAAAACGAGTACTGCATTCTGAATAAGCAATATTCGAAGGAGGAGTACGAGAAACTGGTGCCGAAGATTATCGAGCACATGCGCACGACGGGAGAATGGGGAGAATTCTTTCCGTTTAACGTAAGTTTGTTCGGCTACAACGAAACGGTAGCGCAGGAATACTATCCACTCCCCAAAAGCGACGCCGTCGCCATTGGCGCGAACTGGCACGAGGAAGAAGAGACGGAGAAGAAGTACCTTGGGCCGGCGTACGAGATCCCCGATGACATCGCCGACGTCGACGACGGCATTCTCTCGCAGATCCTTTCCTGCGAAGACACGGGCAAGCCCTACAAGATCATTCCGCAGGAGCTGCAATTCTACCGCGACGGAGGCATTCCGATTCCCCGCGCGTGCCCGGAGCGGCGCCACAGGAAGCGGATGGCGTTGCGCAATCCTCGGACGCTCTATGAACGGGCGTGTGCGAATTGTCAGAAGACGATTCAGACCACCTACGCTCCCGATCACCCCGAAATCGTGTACTGCGAAGAGTGTTACCTCGCTTCCGTCTACTAATATGAAGAAAACTTGTCGCCAATGCTCATCGGCCTTCGAGATCGCTCCTGAGGATCTAGAATTCTATGAAGCGATATCGCCCGTCTTCAATGGGAAGAAAGAACTCGTGCCACCGCCGACGATGTGTCCCATGTGTCGTGAGCAACGCCGACTCGCATGGCGCAATGAGCGTAACCTTTATCATCGCAAGTGCGACAGCACGGGGAAGCAGATTATTTCCATGTTTTCACCGGATAAGCCGTATTTCATCTATGGATCGCAGGAGTGGTGGTCCGATAATTGGGATCCGCTGTCGTACGGTCGTGATTTTGATTTTAGTCGTCCATTCTTTGAACAATTCGGAGAACTTCAGCGCGAAGTGCCACGATTGGCGTTGCTCAATACTGAGACGGAGAACTGTGACTATGCGAACTACATAGGCCATAGTAAGAACTGCTACATGGCCATCGTGACGTACTACGGCTGTGAAAGTGTGCATTATTCGCATTGGATGTTTGAGTCGAAAGATTGCATTGATTGCACTATCTGTGAGCGCCTCGAACAATGCTACGAATGTATGATGTCGCGTGATCTGTACGGCTGTATGTATTGTTTCCGCTGCACGAACTCGAACGGTTGCCTTTTCTCTGCACAGCTCAAAGGATGTTCCGATTGTTTGTTCTGCGTAAACCTGGCCAACGCGAAGAATTGCATTCTGAACAGGCAGTGCACGAAAGAAGAGTATGAACGGAAGAAGAAAGAGCTACTGACCGGTTCGTATGCGGTGATGCAGGCTGCGATTACTGAATACGACAAGATTCGGACGACGATGATCGTCAAGAATCTGGCGCTGCAGGGGTGTGAAAATGTGCTTGGTGACGCTCTCAACCACTGCAAGAACGTTCAGTACTGTTTCCAGTGCACGGATATCGAAGATTCTAAATACAGCTTTGGTATGGAAAAGGGGCACCACATCTACGATTCGATGGGAGGAGATTTTAGTTGGTGTTACGAGACGAACCATACGGGTCTGAAAGCTACGAATTGCATTTGTGCGAGCAGCGCACACGCATCACACGATATTTACTGCTCCGACAATATCTATGCCTCATCAAACTGTTTTGGATGTGTTGGTCTCAAGAGTAAGAGCTACTGCATCTTCAACAAGCAATATACGAAAGAAGCATACGAGGAGCTCGTGCCGAAAATTATAGAACATATGCGAAAAGGCGGTGAGTGGGGTGAATTCTTTCCGAAGGAGCTGTGTCCGTTCGATTACAACGAAACCGTCGCGTCCGCATTTTTCCCTCTAACGAAAGAAGAGGCGATTGCGAAGGGATGGAGGTGGCACGATGAAAAAGATCGGACGGATCAATACATGGGCCCACCGTATGAGATTTCCGATGATATCGCGGACGTCCCGGACGACGTGAGCAAACACGTACTGACGTGTGTCACTACGGGAAAGCCGTACAAGATTATTCCCCAAGAGCTGAAATTCTACCGCGAACACAATCTGCCACTTCCCCGCAAATGCCCGGATCAACGGCATAAAGAGCGTATGGCATTGCGTAATCCCTTTGTGCTGTGGAATCGCGAATGTATGAGCTGTAAGAAGCCGGTTCAAACGACCTACGCGCCGGGACGCACGGAAATTGTCTACTGCGAGCAATGTTATCTCGCTTCCGTCTACTGATTATGGCTCTTGCCCATCTCCACATCGTCATTCCCCAAGGCACGAAGGGGCACTCGAAACTGGAATCCAAGTTCCAGGAGATGCTGACGAATATGCGTAACACGTTCACGGGACGCAGGGTGTCGTTCGAATTCTTTGGGCACAACCAATACACGTACTTCTACGCGGTGGTAGATGAAGACTTGCAGGAAACTGTTGAGGGATTGATCTATGCGACCTTCCCGGAAGCGGAAGTACAAGCCACAGAGGATTATACGCATGCGTTTGACCCCTCAGCCCAATCTCTCGCGGGAGCGGAGCTCGGCCTGAAGCGCGCCGACGTGTATCCGATCAAGACGTTCGATGTGTTTGAAGAAGATAGCCTCGCGCGGTTGTTCTCAACTATTTCAAAAATCGCGACGGGGGAACAAGTGTGGATCCAACTTGTCAGTGAGCCGCAGGACGATACGGGCTTGTATCACTTTAAGCGTGGCTGGAGACAGAAACTTGGAAAGATGAAGTTTTTCTTTCGCTTACGCGACCGCTTTCGTGCGGGCGGGCGCTCGTCGGTCTCCAATACTCGCATGGAGAAAGCGACTGAAAAATTGGGACTGGATCCCTACAAAGTGAGCATCCGTTGCGCCTACGTCGCGAAGGACGCCGCTAACGCAAGCCGCAAACTCGCGGCGATCACTGCCAGCTTCAGCCAGTTTAACGATTCGGATATCAATAGTATTGAGCCACGCACATCTAAGAACTCGCGAGCGTTTGCCGAGAGCTACCGTCACCGCGAGCACGGCGATCCTGTGATCCTGAGCGTAAAGGAACTTGCGACGCTCTATCACTACCCAAACGCCGACGAAGTCCCGCACGTGGTTCACGTGCTTGCGCGTAAAGCCGATCCGCCACAAGACTTGCCGAAAATGGGCGAGGCGGATGTGAGTGCGTTTGGCGTCACGAATTACCACAATAACTTTATTCCCTTCGGCATCAGCCGCGCAGATCGTCGTCGACACCTCTACGTCGTCGGTAAATCCGGATCTGGTAAAAGCAAATTGCTGGAGCTCCTCATCAATGATGATATTCAAAATGGTAAAGGTGTGGCAGTGATGGATCCGCACGGCGACTTGATCGATGCGATCCTGCGCTACATTCCGAAGTACCGCATTCAAGACGTCGTGATCCTCGATCCAGCGGACGTCGATTTCCCCATTGCGTTCAACCCGCTCGAGCGCGTCGACGAAACGTTCAAGATGCAGGTGACGATAGGATTCCTGCAGATCTTCAAGAAGCTCTTCGGCAGTAACTGGAGTGATCGCCTCGAGCACGTGTTGCGCTATACGACACTGGCGCTCCTCGATAGCCCCAATACCACGGTTCTGAGCATTCTGAAGATGCTTACTGACAAGAACTATCGCCAAAAGATCGTCGCCCGGATTCAAGACAGCGTCGTGAAGAACTTCTGGGTCTCGGAGTTTGCCGCGTGGTCCG
>CAYQJY010000051.1:0-7335 GCA_964418005.1 uncultured Candidatus Peribacteria bacterium | reverse complement strand
AGTTCATCACGCCCGACTCCCCCACCCAACGCGTCGGTGCACCGCTCGATGGACGCTTACCGAAGGTGAAACACCTCTCGCAGAAGGAATCGTTGCAAGACGCATTCACCAAGGAAGAGATCGTCGACTGGATCGACCAGATGACACGCGCGCTCGGCGGCGAGAAGCGGACATTCGAAATCGTCGCGGAGCTGAAGATCGACGGATTGAACATCACGCTAATCTACGAGCGGGTAGCGGGTAGCGACGAGCAGGTAGCCACGAAACATTCGGCCAAGCTACCCGCTACCCGCTACCAGCTCGCTCGCGCCGTCACCCGTGGCACTGGAGTGGAAGGCGAGGACGTCACGCACACGGTGCGCACGATCAGCACGTTGCCTCTTTCATTTGTCGCCGCGAAGGCAGAAGAATATCCCCATGTTTTGGAAATTGGCGGGGAGGTCTACATGCCGAAAGCCGCACTCGCAGCCGTGAACAAGCATCTGCAGCATGACGACAAATTCGCGAATCCCCGCAATGCGGCTGCTGGGACCGTTCGCCAGCTCGATCCCGCCGTCGCTGCATCGCGCGATTTGCGCATGTACTGCTACTCGCTCGATACACGATCGACCGACGTGCTCGGCCTCACGACACAGGAAGATATTCTCCGATGGATGCAAGCGTCGGGCATCCCCGTACATCCAGGATTCACGGTCGTGACGACCCCGAAGCACATCGAAACAATCTATGAAAAATTTGGAAAGCAGCGCGAGAAGTTGCCGTTCGACATCGACGGCGTTGTATTGAAGGTGAATGATCGGCAATTGCAGCGTGATCTTGGTTCAACCGCGAAAGCTCCACGCTGGGCACGCGCCTATAAATTCCCCGCGGAGGAAAAGACGGCACAGGTGCTCGAAATTCTGCTGCAAGTTGGACGCACCGGCGCCATTACGCCCGTCGCGCACCTCACACCCACGCACCTCGCTGGCACGACCGTCACACGTGCAACGCTCCATAACCACGACGAAATCGAGCGCTTGGACGTCCGCATCGGCGATACGGTCGTCGTTCGGAAAGCGGGCGATATCATCCCGGAAGTCGTCGAAACGCTGAAGAATTTGCGACCCGATGGAACGAAGGTTTTCCGCATGCCAAAGCGCTGTCCGCAATGCAATACGGATCTCGTGCGCGAAGACGACGAAGTCGCGCTGCGATGCCCAAATAACGACTGTCCAGGGCGGAAGCGCGAAGCGACATCGCACCTCACCTCGCGCTATGCATTCAACATCGAAGGGCTCGGCTTTGAAACGATCGATGTCCTGCTCGACCAAGGCGTGATCACCGATAGCGCAGACATTTTCGCACTCACGGCAGAGGACCTCATGCCACTGCCGCTCTTCAAGGAGAAGAAAACACAGAACATTCTCACGGCCATCGCGAAAGCGAAGCGCGTTCCGCTCGAACGCTTCCTCTTCGCACTCGGTATTCGTCACGTCGGTCGCGAGACTGCAGAGATCCTCGCAAAGAAACTTCCGTGGCCAGAGGAAGATTTAACTATTGAACAACGTGATGAAGCCGCGGGACCGAGTTTGTTTGGCGCCGAAACAACCACGAGTGTTGTACACGGTATTGCCATCACCAATATCGGTAAAACAATTTCTGCGATGAGTGACGAAGAACTTGCGGCGATCGACGGCATTGGCGATGTTGTCAGCGAATCGCTCTTGGAATGGTTCAAAACACCTGCGCACAAAGAATTGCTCAAGAAATTCGAGAAGAACGGCGTCGTCTGCCTCGTGCCAGAGCGCAGCAACGCCGCGCAGGTATTCGAAGGGAAAACATTCGTACTGACCGGCACGCTCCCCAGCCTCAGCCGTGAAGATGCGAAAATGATGATCAAAGACCGCGGCGGCAAGGTTACGGGCAGTGTCTCGAAGAAAACAGATTACGTGCTCGCGGGCGAGGAAGCGGGCAGCAAGCTCGACGAAGCGACAAAACTGAACGTTGCAATCATCGACGAAGCGGAATTCAGGGGCATGCTGGAATAATGGACGATGTTTCTGGGTCAATGAGGCACCGTCTTGCTTCTTCGAATGTGGATAAGCCGCAAGTCGGTTTCATCGACAACGACTCATCCCCGGATTATAGAATGGACACGTGCACCCGCGTCCAACGCTCCGAAGCGAGGACCGAATCGGGGAAACCCCCGAAGAGCACCACACTGTCCCCGAATCACGCGGAGGATCGAATAAAAAAGTAAACCTCACACCGGTCGATGCACAGCGACACGACCGTTTTCATGTCATCTTTGGCAACCCAACACCATTAGACAGTGTTCGCTTGCTCGCGACGGGTGCGGTGGGCTTTCAAGACCGCACAATCACACCCATCGCGCTTCAAACCATCTATCGCATCGCTGATGCAGTGAACTGGTTCCATCTCTATAAGGATGGGTGCCTTGTGAAGGGTGGTGAGCGCGCTGCATTGGGCCAACATCCTGCGGAGCTCTACAACAGCACGACAGCCATGCAGACGACGGAACTCCATCATTTAGATAGCGCACTCAACGGAGTAAAACATGGAAAAGGTTTTGCCAGTGATCGTATCCAATTAGTGAGGCAAGCCAACAGATTTTTCAACGTCGATCATCCGGTGAAAGCGATGACGGCATTATTGTCTGAAGAACATCAAGGAAAGCTCACGTGGGTTGACTCTCTTCGCGATGACGTTCGCGAGGAACTCATAGCGACGGTACAGGATATGGAGCTTGTTGCCTTAACCGACTCCATCAGACCCGAGCTACGGGGAATTATCGCAGCACAACGCGCGCACCTGCTGAAAGACAATCAAGCATGGATCCGGGATTACGAACGTGAGCAACAGCGAAGACGTGCCCACAAACACCATCCAGAAACCCGCATACGCGGCTCAGGAAGGCGATAAGGCCAGTTGCCTTTACCCCCGTCCTTGCTAGACTCAGGGCCCTCGATCGCTCTTTTCGTGCCTATTATTACCTACCTGCCGTTGGCAGGATGGCACAACACCTGCCCAGGTGGCGAAATGGTAGACGCGCACGCTGGAGGGGCGTGTGGGAGCAATCCCGTGGAAGTTCGAGTCTTCTCCTGGGCACCATCACTATCCCTCCCCCACCTCCGCAGCCTTCGCCTCCGCCTTCCTGCGTTTCGTCGTGCCCGCAGGCTTATCTTCGAAGACGTCGATGAACTCTTCGACGCTCATCGTTTCTTTCTTCAGAAGCACCTTCGCAATGTCGTGCAATTTCTTCTCGTGCTTCTCGAGCATTGCATACGCGCGCTTGTACTGCTCATCGAGCGTCGTCTTCACGAACATGTCGATCTTCTTCGCGCTCTCTTCGGAGTAGTTGCGCATGCTCGCAAGGTCCGCACCGAGGGAGGCACTTCCTTGTGCATCGCCGTACGCCACCGGCCCAAGCGAGTCGTCCATGCCGTAGCGCATCGCCATGTGACGCGCGATCGAGGATGCACGTTCGATGTCACTACTCGCGCCCGTCGTGATGTCTTTGAACACCAACGCTTCCGCAGCGCGCCCACCAAGGAGTCCGCAGATCTCATCGAGGAACTTCTGACGACTCGTCGTGTACGTATCTTCCTCCGGCAAGAACCACGTCACACCCAAGGCCGACCCGCGGGAAACAATCGAGATTTTGTGGAGTTTATCGCTTTCCTTACACAAATGTCCGACGATGGCATGGCCGAGTTCGTGGTACGCCGTGATGTTCTTCTCCTTCTCATTGAGTTTGCGCGATGCACGCTCGGGACCCATCGCGATCTTCTCCAATGCATCGACGAGATCCCGCTGTGTCACCGCCTTACGATCGCGCTTCGCCGCGAAGATCGCCGCCTCGTTCATCACGTTCTCAAGATCGGCACCCGTGAGACCGACTGTCTGACGTGCGATCACGCCGAGGTCGATCCCTTTCGCGAGCACTTTATTGCGCGCATGCACCTGCAGAATCTGCTCGCGCGCTTCAATGTCGGGTTTGTCGAGGTGGACGTGGCGATCGAAACGACCCGGGCGAAGCAGCGCGACATCGAGCACATCGGGACGGTTCGTCGCTGCCATCACGATGACGTTCGTCCCCTGCTCGAAGCCGTCCATCTCCGTGAGGATTTGGTTCAAGGTCTGCTCGCGCTCGTCGTGTCCGCCGCCGAACCCCGCACCACCGCGCTGCCGACCGACGGCATCGATTTCATCGATGAAGATGATGCACGGCGCGTTGCGCTTCGCACGCATGAAAAGATCACGCACGCGCGACGCACCGACACCGACGAACATCTCGACGAATTCGGAACCGGCGATGGAGAAGAACGGCACACCAGCTTCGCCAGCAACCGCACGTGCGAGAAGGGTTTTTCCCGTTCCTGGAGCGCCAACCAAGAGCACGCCCTTTGGGATTTTCGCCCCGATATCGATGTACTTCTTCGGATTCTTCAAGAAGTCGACGACTTCGACGAGCTCCTGCTTCGCCTCCTCCGCACCCGCGACATCTTTGAAGCGCGTGCGCACTTGTTTCGCGTCGGCGATGCGCGCACGGGACTTGCCGAACGACATCGCGCTCGACTGACTGCGTGCAATCCCACGGAAGAGCCAGACAATCCCTCCGATCACGAGCACAAGGAGAATGAGATCGGGCAGCGCAGAATAGAGGAGGTTCATCGCCTCGGTGTTCTGCACCGTCACGATCGTTTTGTTGCCAGGATCATTCCAGCCAAGTTGCGACACCGTATCGAGCGGTTCTTTATACGACTGAAACACCGCTCCTGTCGCCGTCACGGCGAACACGCTGTTATCACGCACAGTGATCTCCGTGAAATCATGTTCGCGGTAGCCTTTTGTAATCTCGCTGAGTGAGACAACTTTCGCATCCTTGAACTTCTGATCGGCAACGCGCTCCGGCGCCGTCATGTAGTAAAACGAGAGTGACAGGAGCGAGCCGAAGACGAGCAGCGTGAGGAGCCACGACTGCCGGGGGACCTGAGGACGACGAGGGGACGGAGACACAGGACCCCCAGTGTACGCAGCTGATGACCATTCGTCATCCTTTTCACCTGATGAATCCAGCCGCTTCGGCAGAGGTGGCATCAGGGAAATACACCCGATTGTGCGGCGCAATACGCTCCCCAGCCGCAGAAGTGACGGAATAGTACTTTTTTCCTTTCCTGGAAGCCACAAACTGCATCCCATCGGGGACGCGAATGGTCACTTCTTCGATGCGGAATGCCGGGTGATGGATCGCGAAGGATCCGCTCGCATCGACCATAATGGCATCGTCACGAACGTACAGGCGTAGTGGTCCGACCGCATGCCCACGTAGCGCACCGTCACGAAAACCCTCGAACGTAACGGATGCGATCGTCGCGCCACTGCCTCGGATGGAAAGCGGTGGATGCATGTCGATCTGGAGCGTGAATGCCCATATGAGACCAGCGATGACACCGATGCAGCATGCAAGAATGGTCGATGACCACCACTGCACATGTGCGGATGGAAGACGACGGAGGAATGCGAGCAAATCCATGGCATAACCATACAACGCGAGCGAAAAAACGATCGGCACTCAGGTATCACCCGTGCAACCGATCGCTGTGGATTCCTCTGAAAACAGTTCTGGCGTCAGGCGGTACTTACCGCGTCGACGATGTCGCGCCCTGCGCCGGAGGCGTATTCGGCTGAATCTGGACCGGAACAACGTCGATGATCACGCCGCGCTTGGCATCGAACAGAATCGCGCGGGTTGGCGTTACGACGAGGAAATCTCCGTTCTTCGCATTCTGGTAGAACGGATTCTGCAATCGTAGCTTGTCGACATCGACGATCGTCGCAACGGTGGGCGTCACGTCTGTCGGAATGTCGATGAGTGCACGTACGCGCTCGACAATTTGCTTCGCACGTTCCTGATTCTCTTGGTTATTGCCCTGCAATTGCTCCAATCGAACGGTGAGGTTCTTCAATTCGGTTTCGGCTTGGCGGCGCTGGTTATCGAGAACGACCACGAGCACGATCAGAGCGATCACGAGGAGCGGGAATAGAATTTTGACGCGCATGAAGGAAGGGGAAAAAGCTTTTGCAGCATAGAAATACAGCTCCATTGTCGCAAGTGAGCACCGTGCAGAACGTATCTTTGTGCAAGAGATTTATTCAACTGGTGTCGGCTCCTCCGAAGCTTCCGGAGCGGATTCCACCGCTGGCACGTCTTCCTCTTCCGATTCTGTCTCGGGCACGTTTATCTCGGGAGCAACAGGAACTTCCCCGCCTGACTCTTGCACATCTTCCTGTTCTACGACGGGCGGTGTTTCTTCGGCCGGAACCTCAGCCGACTCGGATGAAGACGACTCCTCTTCTACTGCTGCCTCGGACGAAGCCGAACTCTCGGACGATGCTTCCGCCCCCTGCTGAACGCCATTCACTTCGAGGATCGCAGCCCGAACACTCGCGCTGTTTTCGGTGACCGTCGATGCATATCCATCCGGCAACTGCATGTACGGCGGTGTGACCGCGTCATTCCAGACGAACGAAACATTCAGATCGGGGTGCTGCCAGACGTTGCCGTCGTGGTAGCGGCTACAGGAGTACGGCACGCCGGAGGCATCGAAGAGCGGCATGCCGCGGATGCACGCATTCCACGGAAGCGAGGACGACACCGGTACGCCGAGCTCATCGACCGGGAAGGCGAGTCCCGAGGCCGCAGCATCGGCCGTCAGTGCAAAACTCTGCGGCACGATCAGTGCGAGCCAAGAGAACAAGATATCTGCTTCTGCTGGGGCTGAAAGTGAAATTGTAAAGCCGGTGGAAGTAGCGATGGAGACTGCATACAAGACCGGTTTGTTCGGTGATGCGGTGACAATTGGGAGACCGCTGAAGGCAGGCTCGAAGACGAACGTCGCACCCGTCGCACCGAGCGGGACCTTCAGGTACCCCGCCTGGCGAGCGACCGTCAGCTCCCCTTCCACCGCGACGTCGCCGAGGAAGGTCGTCATGCCTTCGATCGTGATGTTGCCGAGGACGGTCATCGACCGTTCGACGACGAGATCTTTCAGGGTCAGACCCGAACCGAATTCGAGCGACGCGCCTGACCCAAGCACGAACGGACCGTGGACCGTCAGCATGCCGTACACATCGGCATCGCCTGTCACGTCCATCGTCGACGCAGTGAGCGAACCGTCGACCGCGAGGACCCCCGGAATGAAGAGATCGTTCGTCACGAGTGCACCATCAAGGTGGAGATCACCGACGATGCGTGTGTCGCCATCGACCGAGAGCGAGGCGGTAAGTTGCAGCGTGGATGCCGTGAGATGATCGCCGAACGACATGTTCGTG
>CAYQJY010000050.1:0-7628 GCA_964418005.1 uncultured Candidatus Peribacteria bacterium | reverse complement strand
TCCCCAGCCAACAGGTACAGGTGTTAATAGACCTTCCTGCCTCTCAATGAAACAAAGCATTGTCTTCATCACAGGCCCGTGCGCGGCTGGTAAGTCGACTGTAGGAAAACTCCTATCTCAGCATAAGAGCTTTGAGAAAGCAGCATTTTTACAAGTCGACGAACTTCGAAGAATTGTATGGCAAGGATATGCGCCACCTTTTCCTGAAACCGAAGATTCTCGGAAGCAATTGAAACTTGCTGCAAGGGCGGCATCTCGCATCGCAAAACTGTATTGCGAAGCGGGGTTCTTCGTATTTGTTGAGGAAGTGATGGAACCATGGCTGATTTCTATATATGAGGAAGAACTTGAACAGTGCCCTCAAAAAACCATCTGTCTTCTTCCGACTGATGTGGAACTCCTCAAAAGGGATCGTGAACGTCCTGCAGCTGAACAAATGAGAGAACGTTGTTTAGACCTCTGGAAATCATTTCAAGAATGGTCAAAGAAGGAAGACTGGTTTGTCATCGATCCAACAGGGCAGAAGCCCGATGAAACTGTTGAGAAAATTATCTCTCAACTGTCCCTCTAGCGAAGTGACCCGCTTGCCCTACTCCCCTCAAATCAAGCCCCTTTACAACCCTCAAACACCCCCTCAAAATTGGGTGTGCGACCCGTCCGTCCAGCCAGCCTTCGCCAAGGCTTCGGCTGGCCTTTGGCTAACGTTTTTTGAGAGTGTTCTTGTATGATGACGACGTCGTTTTTCTCATCCCCAAAGGCTCCCATGGTCACCAGCCTGTTCATCACCCTCCCGGTCAAAGACATGAAGAAGTCGACTGCCTTTTACGAAGCGCTCGGCTTCAAGACCAATCCGCAGTTTGCGAGCGATGCGACGGCATGCATCGTTGTGAGCGACACAATCTCCGTGATGCTTGGTTCTCATGAACAGTTCAAACAGATATCGCCGAAGCCGATGGCAGATCCGACGAAAGGGTGCCAGGTGTTGCTGAGCCTGACGCTCGACAGTCGCGAGGCGGTCGACGGCATGGTGGCGAAGGCCATCGCAAACGGAGGATCGCAAGCGCACGAACCGGAGGACTACGGTTTCATGTACCAGTCCGCTTTCTATGACCTCGATGGTCATGGATGGGGACTGACGTGGATGAATCCGAGTCCAGCACCGTGAGGTCTACGTAGCTTTTTGCCTCCGCGCGGCGCGCTGCACGTTCTGCAGCAGCGACATGACGGTGACCGGTCCGAGACCGCCGATGCGTGGCGTGACCTTCGATGCTTTCTGGCTCACTGAATCCACGTCGACGTCGCCGTGCAATTTGCCGTCTTTGAACTTCACACCGACGTTCACGACGACCGCGCCTTCGCGAATGCTGTCTCCCGTGATGAGATCGGGAACTCCCGCGCAGCCGACCACGATATCCGCTTGGCGGGTCCAGCGGTTGAGATCCTCCACCGTTTCATTCAGAACGATGTGATTGCACTTGTCATTACCGACCATGATCTTCAAGCGGCTTCCTACTTCGCCGTCGCCAACGATCGCCATAACCCTGCCGCTCGTGCTGCAGCCGTAGTACTGCAAGGTCTTGAGCACCGCATAGGGCGTGGGCGGAACGATCTGCTCTTTCCGTTTTCCGTAGAGCAGCGTCCCGCTCGCTTCGTAGCCCAGGAGGTCAATGTCTTTGTCCGCATCGATCCATTGTCGAATGATCTGTAACTGCTCCATGAGGTGCGGAGGAAGCGGCAATTGCAGCATGTACCCTCCAATCGCCGGATCGCGATTGAGGTCCGCCATTTCTCGCTGCAATCCTTCCGGCGAACAATCTTCCTGGAGCCTGCGCAAATCCAGTTTCATGCCCGGTACTTTGGGGACGGTCTTATCGACCTGCATGATGTAGCTGTTGCATTCGGGACGACTCCCGACTTGGATGATCCCGACGTTCGTGCTGAAGCCTTCCTTCGGCAAATGCTGAATCATAGAATCCACGACTGGCTGGCCGAGCATCATTTCTGCGGACATAGGAAGGGGATGGTAAGCCTTTTCGTGTCCGCTGAGTAGCCGATTCCGATGGTGATTACTTCTTCGCCAGCGTTCCACCAATCCATCCCGTTGAGATCGTGAGGACGGCGAGTGTCCATGCGTACCACTGCGGACCGAGGTTCATGGTGCGTGTGACATACGCTCCGAGAGCAGCGACGAAGGCGCCGAGGAGCCCAACCGTGATCGCATGGTTCATTGGGTGGTGCGGTGCAAGCTTCGCTGTGACGTAGCAACCGAGAACGGTGAAGACGAGACGGTAGAGGATCACGACGCCGATGAGCCACGATGCGACGTGCAGATGCGTGCCCGGAAGGACACCGGTTGTTTCTAGGAGTTTATCCATACCGATGGAGAGGGCGGCGCCGACGACGATGCCGGCGATTCCCGCGATAATGCTTTTGACGATGTCCATGAGAGGAGAGGGGTAGGGAAAAGGTACAGGCTGAAACGCAAACTGAGTGATAGACAATTATATAAAAAGTAGTATTTTATCCCTATCGGTTTCGTGGATCTTTTCCTTTCCGTTCGCAGCTGGAGGTATTCGTCATGGCAAAGGTCGTGGGTATTGCGCTGTTCACGCGTCTTGTCGAAGGGGGCCCGCTCGTGGTCATCCTTCAGCGTCGCGGTGCGCGCAACATGGAAAAACCAGGTTTTCCTCCGGAGTCGTTTCCGTGGGGACTGCAGGTGACTGTTCTTGGCGGCGTCGCAGATGAAACTGCCGAGGCTGTCGATGAACTGTTCCGTGAGGCTGATGAGGAGCTGGGAGATTCTTGCTTCCTGCCGGAAGATCCCACTCTCCTCACCGAAGTGGGTGCTCGAGTCGCAATCTTCGCGGGTTTTACGGATCCAGGAAACGTTCCTCGGTTCGCGTTGCACGCGGGGAGCGGTGGCATCGACTTCTTCACGCTCGAACAGGTGCGTCATGGAATTATTCCCATTACGCGTGAAAATCGTGCGACCTTCGATGCTCGGTCACACGATGCGATGATGTTCGACGAACGCGATGCGGTGCTGAAAGGATTCGAACTGCTGGCTTCCTAACGAAGCAATGAGAACGTAGAAACCGAGCGGGCCTCTCGCAAGGAGGCCCATTCGTCATGCCTCCCTTGATTGCAAAAATCAATCAAAAACGCTATAATAGAGAGGAATTCTCCACACAAACATATGACACTGCAGAGCCGTCTTCGCGCGTCCATTGCTAAGTATCCCCATGCGGTGATTGCTGCTGTCGCGGTACTCCTTGCTGTGTCATTTGCACTCGTCGAAACATCTGGCGTCCTTCCGCTTGAGGGGCAGGCGACGCCGATGTACGGACCGCTGAAGGACCCGTCGCAGACGTTGAAGAGGCCTGCGCCAAAGAAGCCAAGTCTCAAGGACGCGCGTAGGGCGAAGAGGATGGATCGCTCACGCTAAGAGCAAGAGTTGTTGTTCAGAACATCGCCCCTTTCAGCGTGCAAGTCACTGTGCCTGCTGCGTCGTCCACGAAGAGCGGTGCAGACATCGTGGTGAAGGCCCCGCCGGTTTCGATGGCGTCGCGCTTCTTCGGGCAGGTAAAGGAGATGTGCACTTCGTCATCGACGATCGCCGTGATAAGAGCATCGTTGTAGGTGCATGGAATCCCATGGCCGAGTGCGCGGCTGCCCTCGCAGAAGCGAACGATCTGCGGCGTTTCGGCAGTTGTCATACAGTAGATTTCGACCTTCTTTCCTGGATCGCATTCCCGTAGCTCTCGCGTATTTATGAATCCGCAGTTGCGGAGTATCCCGTCGTGGCCCGTGGCACACGGTTGCGTCACATAGCTTTCACCTGGAGCGGGGATCGTCACGTCGTACGAGTCGCTGTTATTATCGCGCCATCCCTCGAATTCGTCGCACACCGGCCGGTCGACCGGCGTTCCGTGCGATGTTGTGAATTCACTCGGCTCGAAGAGTTGGTTGCCCTGTGCATCGCGGGCGAGTGTTCCCTCGCAGAGCATGCCGTCGGGGTTACTGATGAAGGACAACTCCGCGCGCCTAGGCTTCACATCGGTAATGTCGAGCCACTGGCATTCAAGCCCCATCTTGTACTCGTCGATCCATCCTGGGGAAACACCCTGCTCTTCACAGTCGACGAACGGATGATGAAGCGGACTCAGTTCGTTATTCCATTTACGCTGCGTTGGCTGCATACAGAAGCCGTTTTTCCGCGTCAGCTGGGGTTCGTCCTCAAGTGAGAAGGTTCCATAATGCGAGAAGTGATAGTGGCCATGGCACTCGCTCAATTCGAACATGCCATGCTCGGAGAGTGTCGAGCCGCCGCTCCTCTGGAAGTAATCCACCCAACCGATATTCAGATCCTCCGCGCCGCGATTGAGGTCGGCGGTGGGGAACATCAGGAGCCGTCGCCATCCCGGTCCACCGACGCACTGTTCTTCGATCGTGCAGGAATTCGAGGGGATGTAACGGTAGGTGAACCGGTGCTTGCGGAATTCTTCGTGGTCGGGTTCCAAGTCGGGACCGTTCGGATTTGTGACCGATCCAGAGCGGTGAAGATCTGCGACGCTATCGCTCCACTCTTCTCGTGTGAAGGTCATGACCGCGTCGACGTGTCCGACCCTTGATTTCACCGCCTCGACGCACGACATCGTCGGCATTTCTGTTTGATGACACCCGACGTTTGAGAGCCGAGCTTCCACTTTGCAGCCCTGGTCGTAAAATAAATCCGACTCTTCGGCATCGGTGCTATTCGGTGGGAACTGCGCTTCGTTGATGCATGCGTACCCGGTGCGTTGGAAGAGAAAGAGAGGATCGACGGGAAACATGAAATATTCCTTCCATGTGCCGCCAATTGATCCGAGCGCGGGCTCAGAGATTCCCGGAGAGGCTTCGTCCGTCAGGATTGTCGTTTCAAACGCGTATGGAACGAGCATGACCTGGTGTCCATCCACGTCCATGAGTGCTGGTGCACCTGAAATTGTCACATTCCACTGCTCCTCTGGAGGAAGGGGTAACTGCCACTTCGTTCCTTTCGGATAAAAACCATTACGAAAGTTTAAACGCATATTTGTGAGTTTGATTTGTGTTGTCGCGCGATCGATCCAAAAAGAATTCGGTTTTTCAAGTAATTCAGACAAAAGTCGCCCTTGTTCCATCGGATAAAAATCGTCAAAAAGAACGCCGACGGTACTTTCCATGTTCACCGTCACAATCGCTCCGCTCATTGTGCTCCAGTCGGGTTCGTACGACGCACCCGAATTCGGAGTTGGCACGGGAGCCGTTCTGTCGGAAACTCCGCATGAAATAAGGAGAGCCGCTGAAGCTGCGAGAAGCAGGATGCGACGCATCGGTGCGATCATACGCGCACTCTCTGACGTTCGTCGACCAACCACAGGAAGTAGAGGAGGACGAAGACGACGCCTTCACTTGTGACGGAGTTATTCCACGTGATCGTGCGGAGGATGGCGAAGATGAGAAGTCCTGCCATTGCGTACGACCGTAGTCTCGTGGCAATAAGTGCTGTGAGGATGCCGCAGATCCACCACGGCGCCGCCCAGAGGTAGGGGCCGATCGCGGTGTCGGCGAGGCCGAGGATCATCGCTTTCCACGCCCAGAAGCTCGACATGACGTCCTGCTGCAGGTCGAGTCGCTGCCACTCCATGCTCGAGGGCCACGGGTCACCCATGACGGCGCGGTTGTAGAGGTAGAGCGCAGTCACAGCCGCGATGAGTCCAGTGACGATGTTCCAGTTGCGTGGGCTCCACGTGCCGGTGCGATCTCGCAGAACGAAGTAGAGCGCCATGATCAGTGACGTCCCGACGAATTCGTTGAAGCCACGGTGATGCAGCGTTCCGAGGAAGACGTTCGCTTGGACAAAGAGGAGGAGCCATCCTGCAATGCGCGTGCGCCGATTGAGGACCAAGAGCATGCCAGCGAGACCTTGCGTGCCGATAACGGTGAGCTCGAGGAAACGGTGTCCGTACGGGATCGCGAAGATCGTGTGGATGAACCAGCGATACCAGAGCGGGGGATACCCGGATCCTTCCCAGAACGCGAAGTCGTCCATGAGTGTTCGCCCCTCAAAAAAGTAGATGGATGTTTTGTAGCTGGCGGCGGCAAGGAAGAACGAACCAATGAACGCCTGCGGGACGATGGTCCAGGGAGCCAATGACCCACGCCAACGGTCGAAGAGTGCGCGAATCATCGCTTGTACCAGCGGAAACTTGCACGGTCGGGGAGCGAGCAAATATCGATGTCGTTTTCAAGGTACGACCCGCGGTGATAGGCATAGGCAGCAACGATGGGCCATCCTTCGGGCGAAGGCTGTCCGCACCAGCTGTGTGCCCATGCAACACACGACTTCGCGCTATGCATCGGCGTGTACCACACGTTGATCTCATCTTCCCGGATCTCGATGTTTGCAGCATCTGGTTCTTGGTCGAGCGGCGCCTCCGAGACGTAGATGCTGCACCACCCGTCGACGTACATGCCGCCCCACTGTGTGAATCCTTCTAGGCCAAACACATTCGGAATCATCATCGTGACGATGGTGATGACCGTCACGATGCCGAAGAAGAGATTCCATCCGCGGGTCACGCACCGATCCTACACGCTTGAAGTCACCGAAAAAAGTTCGTTGCCTCCCGCGTGTTCAAAGAGCAAGATGTGCCCGCTTTTTCCGATCCATATGCTCAAGACCGTTCGTCGCACGTTCAGATACAGCGCCATCAACAGTGCTGCACACCGCACGACCGATTGGATTGGGTCCGTGCCGTCTCTTCTCGTGCATACAGCTTTGTTTGCCATCAGTTTCGCGCTCGTACTGTTTGGTGTCGATTTCGAGCGGATTCTCCTGATCGTGACAACCGTCGTGTCGCTGGAGGCCATCTACCTCGCGATTTTCATCCAGATGGCAATCAACCACAACTCGCAGAGTCTCGATGCGGTAGAAGAAGATATCGACGAAATTCAAAAAGACCTCGACGAGATCCAGGAGGATGTTGTGGAGATTCAGAAGGAAGAGAGCGAGGAGGACATCCGCGACCGACAGAACAAAATGGTCCTCGATAAGATCGAGGGCAGCCTTGGCGATCTGATCAGGCAGATCGAGAAGATGAAAGGGGAGTTACGCTAGAGGTGGCACGACTCCAATCCGCGCTTGCGGAGGTACTGCTGATGATACTCCTCAGCGGGCCAGAATGCTGTGGCGGGGACGATGACCGTCGCGATAGGGCGTGGGAAGCGTTTGGTTTTCTCGAGCTGCTCTTTCGATGCTTCAGCCGCATTATTCTGTGCGTCATCGTGCGTGAAGATGACCGAGCGATACTGATCACCGATGTCCGGTCCCTGGCGGTTTCGTTCCGTCGGGTTGTGGTTGTCCCAGAAGATGTTCAACAGATCATCGTATGAGACAATTGTTGGATCGTACGTCACTTCGACTGCTTCTGCGTGGCCTGTGTTGTGATGGCACACGTCTTCGTACGTCGGGTTTTCGGTGTGCCCGCCGGTATACCCAACGCGTGTCTTCAGGACACCCTTCGTCCTGAGGAATGTCTCTTCCACACCCCAGAAGCAACCGGCCCCAAACGACACACCAAGTGAAGACACGTTCTGTAGCGCAC
>CAYQJY010000049.1:0-7660 GCA_964418005.1 uncultured Candidatus Peribacteria bacterium | reverse complement strand
CGTCAGCAAGTATTTCCGCAAGGCCGGTGTGCCACAGAAGGATGCGAACGGGAATGTCCTGAAGAACGATAAAGGTGAGGTGCAGACAGGACCGGAGAAATCGGCGAAACACGTTGTGCGCCGCCTGGCTGGTTGTTGGAGGTTCTGGGGCGAGTCGCACGGCTATTTCGCAACGACACAGGATGCCCAGGCGTTCGAGGACGAGCTTTCCTACATGCTCATTCACCAGATGGCCGCGCCGAACTCGCCACAGTGGTTCAACACGGGGTTGCAGACGGCCTACGGCATCACAGGCGTCCCGCAGGGGCATTACTACTGCGATGCCGAGACGGGAGAGGTGAAGCGGAGCACGGATGCCTACACGCGTCCCCAGCCGCACGCCTGTTTCATCCAGAGTGTCGACGACGATATGGTCAATGAAGGCGGCATTATGGACCTGTGGGTCCGCGAGGCCCGCCTCTTCAAGTTTGGTTCGGGCACAGGTACGAACTTTTCAAATCTCCGCGGACGAGGCGAGCCGCTCTCCGGTGGTGGAACGAGCTCGGGTCTTATGAGCTGGCTGAAGATTGGCGATCGCGCTGCGGGCGCTATCAAATCGGGTGGCACCACCCGCCGCGCGGCGAAGATGGTGTGCCTCGATCTCGATCACCCAGATATCGAGGCGTTCATTCACTGGAAGCTGGAAGAGGAGAAGAAGGTCGCCGCTCTCGTGAAAGCCGGCTACGACAGCGATTTCAACGGCGAGGCGTATCAGACCGTCTCGGGACAGAACAGCAACAACAGCGTCCGTGTTCCGCACGACTTCTTCGAGGCGGTCGAACGTGATGGGGATTGGAACCTCTACTGGCGCACTGAGCGCAAGAAGGCGATCAAGGAACAGCGCCCAGCCAAGCCCTGCAAGACCCTCAAGGCTCGCGCGCTCTGGGATGAAATCGGTTTGGCTGCATGGGCCTGCGCCGATCCCGGTGTTCAGTACGACACGACGATCAACGACTGGCACACGTGTCCGGCCGATGGGCGCATCAATGCCAGTAACCCCTGTAGCGAGTACATGTTCCTCGATAATACCGCCTGTAACCTCGCGTCGCTGAACCTCATCAAGTTCTACGATCAAGAACATGGCACATTCGAAGTAGAGAAGTACATGCACGCCGTCCGTCTCTGGACGATCGTCCTCGAAATCTCGGTGCTCATGGCGCAGTTCCCGAGCAAGGAGATTGCTGAGCTCAGCTATAAGTTCCGCACACTTGGTCTTGGCTATGCCAACCTCGGCGCCATGCTCATGCAGATGGGCATTCCGTACGATAGCGAGAAGGGCCGCGCGATCGGTGGAGCGTTAACCGCGATGCTGACGGGCGAGTCGTATGCGACCTCCGCCGAGATGGCGCGCATCCACGGGCCGTTCCCTGGCTACGCGAAAAACCGCGAGCACATGCTTCGTGTCATTCGTAACCATCGTCGTGCCGCCTACGATGTCCCTGTGAAGGAGTACGAGAGCCTCCACGTTCCGCCAGTGGGATTGGATCAAAAGGAAACCCCGAGCGAACTCCTTGTGGCTGCGAAGGAGGCCTGGGATCGCGCGTTGGCAACCGGCGAAGAACATGGCTTCCGCAACGCGCAAACGACAGTCATTGCGCCGACGGGCACGATCGGCCTCGCAATGGACTGTGATACGACGGGGATTGAACCGGACTTTGCGCTCGTGAAGTTCAAGAAGCTCGCGGGTGGTGGCTATATGAAAATAGCGAACCAGTCGGTGGAACCAGCGCTGCACGCACTCGGGTACAGCGACACGCAGGTCCGCGACATCATGCGCTATGTGATGGGTACGCTCTCTTTAGAAGGAACGCCGCACGTCAATCGTCAGTCCCTCCGTTCGAAGGGATTCACCGATGCTGATATTGCAAAGATTGAGCAACAACTACCCCAGGTGTTCGAGCTTAGTTTTGCATTCAATCGATTCGTCCTCGGGGACGAGGCGATGAAGCGGTTTGGGTTCACTGACGAGCAGATCAACGATTCTGCCTTCAATTTGCTCAAGGAACTTGGCTTCACAGAGGCGCAGATCGAAGAGGCGAACGTGACGGTGTGTGGTCGCCTCACGGTCGAGGGTGCTCCGCATCTCAAGCAGGAGCACTACGCGGGCTTCGATTGTGCGAATAAGTGCGGCAAGCTCGGCAAGCGCTTCATCTCGGGCGAAGGTCACATTCGCATGATGGCCGCTGCGCAGCCGTTCATCTCGGGTGCGATCTCCAAGACGATTAACTTGCCGAATGAAGCGACGATCGAGGATATCAAGAATGCCTACTTCCTCAGGTGGAAGCTCGCGCTCAAAGCCAATGCGCTCTACCGCGACGGTTGCAAGATGAGTCAGGCGCTTAACACACAGTCTGATAAAAAGGAGGACCCTTCGTCCGCCTCAGGCGGATCAGGGCAGGGGAAGGTTGAAGTCCAAATTGTCGAGAAGATCGTCGTGAAGGAAGTGCCGCGCCGCCGCAAGATGCCGGACGAGCGCATGAGTATCACGCACAAATTTTCGATAGCCGGTCACGACGGGTACTTGCACGTGGGTATGTGGGACGACGGAACCCCGGGCGAAATCTTCATCAAGATGAACAAAGAGGGAACGATGCTCTCCGGCATCATGGACATGTGGTCCGTGGGTATGTCGATGAACCTCCAGTATGGTGTGCCGCTCGAAGTGCTCTGCGCCAAGATGGTGAACTCGCGCTTCGAACCATCCGGTTTCACGCAGAACCCGGAGATTCCGATGGCGAAATCGATCATGGACTACCTCGGTCGTTGGCTCGCACTCAAGTTCCTCACGAAGGAGAAGGCAATGCAGTTCCACAACAAAGAGCTCGTCGATAAGGCGTATGCCGAAGGCACGAGGAGCAAGGATGCCTTCGCGATGCGCCTGATGGTCGTGGACGAAGGATCGTCAGCGACGGCGGGCATGCTTGCCTCCCAAACCGTTGTAACAGGTTCGGTTGCTGCGTCCGAGGCCTCGATTGCGAGCTCCGCCGATGCCGCCAAGCAGCAGGGGTACACAGGTTCCGCCTGCGGCGGTTGCGGCAGCATGAAGATGAAGCGCAATGGTTCGTGCGAAGTGTGTTTGGATTGCGGGGCGACCAGCGGGTGTAGCTGATGCTCGGCAAAAAGCGGCGAAAGCGATACACTCCCGCTATGGCGGAACCCTACCTCGATCGGCTGGCAGGCCCTGAACGTGAGCGTGTCATCAAACGACTTCGCAGTCCCGAAGCGTACGAACGGCTGCGAGAGAAGGTGAAGGGCCCGGAAGATCTTGAGAGTGCATTGGAGCAGGCGGAGAAGATGGCGGAGCTCCACTTCGCACTTGAATCGAATCGCGAATCGCACGATCGGTTGAAATCATTCGTTGGGTCGCAGCTACGTGAGCAGGGGATTGATGCACTTCTCGAATCACCTCGCGATGTGTCCAACGATGCGCGCGATCTACTTCGTGAGGGAAAGTTTTCGCTGAGCGTTTCACCGCACGAAGAAACGAATGACGATGTGTTGATGATCGTGCCCGAAGGAAACGACCACGAAAAAATTCCTCTCAAGATATCGTTCGTTGACGCGTGTGTGTCTCAGGTCTCGAAGAAGGCGTGAGCCGACTTCGCCATAGGCTACGCCGGGCGACGCTTACATCGTCACGAAGAGAATTCCGAAGCAGCACACGAAGAGAAACCACCACTGCATAGCGGGGCGTACCGTACTCTCGATCGAGTTTCCACCACAAGCGTCGAAGGGCAAAGAGCCCTTGCTGCTGAGGAAATATTTGAACAAATTAGTATTTCATCTTGCTTTGATTGAAAGAATCCACACTCGTTTTTTTGTTATAGGTGCAACGAAAAATCGATGTGAGACTGAACTATTCAAGGGGTGTACCGTTGTACAATCACTCTTGCGGTGGATTTCGTGTGGAAAACCCCACAATGTCATCATCGGGAGCGACGATGTTCGGGATTGTTTTGCCGCACGCGGTGCATCGATGATTGATCATCCAGCCCTTCTTGCCGCGCTGATCGAGGCTCATCGGGGTCATGAGTGAACCGCATGTTGAGGCTCGGTCGCCGGGGCCATCTTGATCGACGTGCTTGCTCCATAAGCAGAACGGACAGTGATTGCGGTACGTTCCGTGCTTCAATGCACCCACATGTTTTCCACAATGCTCACACGTGAAGGCCTCTTGTCGTGCGATGAAGGGCATATGTTAGTTCCAGCCTAGCATGTCGAGTTCGTACTGACCGTGTTCTTTTGCATCTGAGAAATTTCCACGATAATCGAGCTCAATAGTTGCATAGTCTTTGTGTGGAAAGGGGATGGTGTACATGCGCTGTGTGGTTCGCTGCAACTTTTGTCGTGCTTCATCGCGCACCTCTTCTGCCACCCCTGGGCACGAAAGAATCTGTTCGTCTCTTTCTGTTGGTTGTTCAAGGGGGCGTGCACTCATGATAGCATAATAGAACAAAATTTAAATACGTCAAATGCCTTAAACATTGAACAGGAATTCGAACATGTCACCATCCTGGACGAGATAGCTCTTGCCCTCCGAACGCAGTTTTCCTGCCTCCTTCGCTTTTTGCTCGCCTCCGTATTGAACAAAATCTTTATACGATATCGTTTCCGCACGGATGAACCCCTTCTCGAAATCGGTGTGAATGACACCTGCTGCTTGCGGTGCTGTGGAGCCCTTCAGGACGTTCCATGCTCGAACTTCTTTCGGACCTGCCGTGAAGTACGTGATGTAGCCAAGGGCGCGGTAGGCAGCCTGAATGAGGCGATCCAGCCCGGACGATGTCACGCCGAGGTCTGCGAGGAATACGAACGCGTCGGCCGGTGCGAGGTCGATGAGCTCTTCTTCGATCTTTGCGCTGATGCAGACGACTTCGGCTGAGGAGGGGAGTCCAAGCTGTTCTTTTGCCTTCTCGGGCGTGAGCGACGCTAAGTCCGTCTCTGCGACGTTCGCTGCATAGACCATCGCTTTCGTCGTGAGGAGTTGGAAGCCCTTTGCGATCGGAACTTCTTCGGGCAAAAGCACGGCGTCGCGCGCTGGTTTGCCAGCGCGAAGTGGTACGGCGAGCTTCTCGCACACAATGAGCTCTAATGCGAGGTCTTTATTGTTGCGGGCGCCGTTCTTCACTCGGTCGATGCGCTTCTCGATCGATTGTAAGTCCGCGAGCACGAGTTCAAGTTCGATGATCTCGCGATCGCGCTTCGGGTCGACGGATCCTTCGACGTGGATGACATCTCCGCCCTGGAACACACGGACGACATGGCAGATCGCGTCGACTTCACGAATGTGACTGAGGAAGGCGTTCCCAAGTCCTTGCCCCTCGCTCGCACCTTTCACGAGTCCGGCGATGTCGACGAATTCGATCGCCGCCGGAACGACCTTCTCGGGTTTTACCATCTCGGTCAGCTTCCGAAGGCGTTCATCGGGCACTTCCACAATGCCGACGTTGGGCTCGATCGTACAGAACGGATAGTTCGCCGCCTGAGCACCCTTGCTGCGCGTGAGGGCGTTAAAGAGAGTGGATTTACCCACATTTGGTAACCCGACAATTCCTATCTTCAGAGCCATATAATAGAAGGGGGAACCGGCCGACGACTTGTCCGGCGTAGCTCCGCAGAGCGAAGTCGGATTCCGATCTTTAATGCCATTGGAGCGCAGAGAATAGCCAGAATGGTCTAGAAATACCACTGATTTCGCACATTGACACAATACTAAATTATGATAAAGTATTTTCCTTTATGATCAAGCGATTCCTCCTCCTGGCCGGTCTGTGCATTCTCTTGGGTGTCGCGACGAGCGTCTTCGGTGCTGAGCCAAAGCTTGCCCCGTGGATCACCCGTGAGGGTGCCGTAGCGATGCTTGTGGAATCGAAGCCCGAATGGAAAGCGAAACTGACGGAGGCTCGTGCTCACCCTGAGCCGATGCCCATTTTTACTGACACAGATGGCGATGAATGGTACATCCCGTACCTCGAAGTCGCGTTTGAGGAAGGGCTCATCGAAGCGACGGACTTCCATCGTGAATTCCGCCCGGGCGAATTGCTGCGCGAAGGCGAGGCGATCACACTTGCAGTCCGCTACAAGGCGAACGGTGACCAGGCACAGTTGCCGCAAGAAGAGCCGGATCATCCGCTGTCGATTCCTCTGCACGTGCAGAAGGGATACGATATGGGGTTGAAATTCCCTGAGCCGTTCAAATCGTGGGATGTCATTCGTCGTGGTGCCTGGTACGACCTCATCGCATCAGCCGGAATGAAGAATCCAGCGGGTGTTGTACTTGTCATTCCTCCGAAGACCGCGCCGACGACTGCTGCTGTCGTGCAACCGCTCCCTGTCACAGGTCCGCTCGATCCTGTGTTGCAGCAGCCCGTTGCAGTGCAGCCGATCTTTCCTGTGCAGCAGCCCGTTGTGCAGCCAGCAACTGGTTTCAAGCCGGCGGATCCGATGCTCCAGCCGACGACGTCACTACCGTCGTACATGCCCGCCCAATCGCAGCCCGCGTACTCGCAACTCGCATATTCACAACCGACGTCCCAGCCGGCAGTGAGCGTTCCGAACCAACCTGCGGTATCACAGCCGACGTCGAACCCGAATAACGGCGACGGTGATAACGTTGATCCGAATAATTCCTACTTCGCCATTGCCATCCCGAGCCTCGGTATTACAGATCTCAAAATTACCCATCCGAACGATGTCGCGTCCCAGGTGGGTCTCCTCGCTCCGCTCCAGACGGGCGTCGGACACCTCTTCAGTTACCCCGGTCAGGGTGGCACGACACTGATTTATGGTCATAGCAGCAGCGTGCAGACCGACCTCTCGGAATACACGAAGATTTTCCGGCAGATCAACAAGCTGAAGCCAGGGGACAAGGTGTATATCGCCTATCAAGGCAAGACGCATGAATATGAAGTGACGTTCTCACAGACAGTTGCCGCATCGGACTTTTCAGCCTACCAGCAGCAAAATGGTGAAGAGCTGATCCTCTACACGTGCTGGCCTCCAGATGACGTGAAACAGCGATACCTCGTGCACGCGAAGCCGGTCTGATGTTCCGCACTCGGAGAGAACGCTCTTTTGCCTCACCCCTTACCCCTCTCCTGGCCCACCCACATGCCTTCACAGGAGAGGGGAACATCACTGCAATTAGGATGCGGTCATGAAAAATGAGGAAACGGAGCATCAATTTCGCCGCAGGAAAACCTTGTATGCCCGGAAACTTCGCAGTCAAATGACGCCTGAAGAACGCATACTCTGGAAAGCGCTGCGGAAACGACAATTAGCCGGGCTAAAATTTCGACGACAAGCGCCGATCGGACCGTTTATCGTGGATTTCCTCTGTGCTGAAAAACGATTCGTGCTGGAAGTCGACGGCGATGTTCATAATGAGCAGCAGCACTACGATATTCGTCGCGATGAAGAATTGCGACGTACAGGATACACCGTTATGCGCTGCTCAAACGAAGATGTGCGCCATGAGTTGCCGGCGCTTCTCGCACACATTCAATCGATGATCGCCTCCCTCTCCGACGAGTAACAACGAGTTGGAGAGGGGTCGGGGGGTGAGGCAGGATCACGTCCCAATTCTCCTGAGAATCTCTCTATTCACGAACTCCTTCGGCCG
>CAYQJY010000048.1:0-7943 GCA_964418005.1 uncultured Candidatus Peribacteria bacterium | reverse complement strand
GACTCCGCGAGATTCTTGTATGGCATCGTGAAGCGCGCCCGCAAGTACTGGCTGGGTGTGACCACCATCACGCAGGACGTCGACGACTTCGTCGAATCACCGTTCGGCAAACCAATCATCACGAACTCCTCGCTGCAGATTCTCCTCAAGCAATCCCCCGCCACCGTCGACGCGCTGCAGAAACTTTTCTATCTCACAGACGGTGAGAAGTACCTACTGCTCAACTGCGGCGTGGGTCAGGGCATCCTCTTTGCGGAGCATAAGCACGTTGCGACGGAGATTATCGCAAGCCCAGAAGAGACGAAGCTCGTAACAACGAAGCCGGCGGAAGTGAAGGCCGCGGAAAACGCGGCGAAAAATTCCTCCGCTTCATGACGCAAAGCCCCGCGGAAGAAGCGGCATCGCCAAACAATGATCACAAATCGATCGATCACTCATCGGATCGTATAGGAACGTCTCGCACGGCATCCCATGACGAAGCCCAATCCGTGATCGACGAAGCGTATCTGACGACGGAGGAGATATCTCAACTGCGGAAAGAGCGCAATTTTGGCGATAACTTCAAAGGATGGGCATACGACATTGGCGACGAGACCTTTTCCTTGCTCGATCGACCAATCAAAATCGAGAAAATCCAGAACGACGACCATAAGCGCGACATCGTCGAACTCTACAAGCGCAGGGAGGAAGGCGAGCAAGAGGTTTGCGAAACTGTAATGGTGAATGCCCTCCGCAAACAAACCACCATCGCCGGGCGCTTCGGGCTGCCACTTCGCGGACTGTATACGTCTCTTAAAATGGACTACGTCGCGCCCCCGGGAGGCGTCCTAATGGGAAACTTCGGCGATCTCTATATGGCGACTCTTTCAAAACACGTCGACAACTTGCGAAGGCAAGGACTAGACGAGCTATCCATTGCGACGGAGTTGGCCGGGCACGTCTTCCACGAAGCGGTACACCAGGGAGAAGACGGATTGGACGCGGCGCTGTTGGACGGGCGCCATTCCGTCGGCGAAGTGACGACGATCGCGGCACAGCTTGCGTACTACGCGACCGAAGGATTCTTCGGGTTCACGAGCTATACAGCGAAAAATTGCGCCAAGGGACGGGAAAAGATCCTCGCAGGTACAACGAACCTCCTTGATTACGACATCGCGACCTGCATTGCGACGCACCTTCTCCTTGAAGAACTCCTCACTGTTACGCCGACCGAGGATACAAACGATCCTAATCCCTTGACGAGTTTCCAACGCATCGCGAAAGGATTCCCGTCCGGAGAGCGAGCGAAGCTAGTTCCGGCACTGAAGAAAGCAATAGCGCGATCGGCAAATCCTGCAGAGATCGATGCTGTGTGCGAGAGAATCAAAAGTGGTGCTTAACCGCCCTTCATCGCCTCGCCGAAGTCCGCGCGGCGGAGGATGAGAAGAAGGGGCGTAAGCGGCATCGTTCCACTCTGGAAAGGAACTCATCCAGTTGGCTTTCCTAAGCCACAAAATTTCCTAGGCTGATAACAAAGACAGTACGTAGCTGTATTGCCCGGCTGATGGAGTGGACATACCATTGGCTCCCATGGCAAAGACCTCCGCAGCACCGGCGATGAAGAAATATTTCTCCCTTCTCAGAAAAGATATTCAAGATCTCCGGGGAGAAATGAGAGACTCATATGCAACAAAAGATGACCTCTATGGAGCTGTAAAAAGTCTACGTACAGAAATGCACGACCTTCAGAAGCAAACGATCCGCGAATTCAAAGTGATCGCCGAAAATATTCGCAAGGACGGCATCGATTCGCATAACGATAAAATCTCGCTGCACGAAGACCGCATCAAACGAATCGAGAAACGCCTCAGCATCCCTCACGGCTTGTCTGCCTGAGGATCGTCGGCTGTTTTTGCCTCCTCCACCACCTTCCACCGAATCTCCGGTTTCAATTTACCCTCCACGGCGAAGCCGGCGGCTTTCTTGTGCCCGCCGCCATCGAGCTTGCCTGCCATCGCTGCCACGTCGACATCGTCGCGTAGGGTGCGCAGGCTCCCTTTCACTTTGCCATCGCGTTCGCTGAGGACCATCGAAAAGCGCATGCCTGGGACGGCGTTGACGTAATCGATCGCGCCGGTGAGCGCGCTGTAATCGGCACCCGTCGCACGGAAATCGCCTTCGGTGACAGCCGAGACCGCTCCGCCTTCTTCGGTCACGGAAATTTTCTCGAGGACGCGACCCCACAGCTTGAGCGATGAGAGCGACGCCGTTCGGAAGACAGCCGTCACAATCATCTGCTGCCGTGCTCCTGCACGCAGGAGTCGCGCGACGGTGCGATAGACTTCAGCCGAGGTGTTGCTGTGCAACAGTCCGCCCGTGTCGGTGTACACACCGGTCAATAAGCACGTCGCAATATCGCTGGTAATCGGCCACTTCAGTGCATCGGCGAGGGCAACAACGATTTCGCAAGCAGAAGCCGCAGATGGAATGACGAAGTTGATCGTCCCGAAGCCCGGATTACTCGGATGGTGATCGATATTCACGCTCGGAATGCTTCCGTCAAAGAGCTGCGGATGCGAAGCATTCATCTGCGTCAGCTTCGCCTCAGCACAGTCGACGAACACAACGCAGTCCCCTGCCCTCGTCTCAGGGGGACCCTGCAAGCGCGCTGTGGCAGTGAGAAAACGAAACGTCTCGGGGCACTCATCGACGCAGTGCATCGAAACGGGCGTATTCGGAAATCGCTGCTCAAGGAGCAGTGCCATCCCCGTGAGCGAACCGACCGCATCGCCATCGGGACCGCGGTGGCAGATGACGAGCAGACGTGACGCTTGCGACAGGAGTTTCTCGACGGCCTGTGCATCGCTGGCAGCGATAGCCATAAAGGAATGAATAATACGGACGAAACAGGTATCGAACAAAAAGGTGATGTTGCGGGTTATCCACATTCACGAGCGAGTAGCGATGAGCGGGTAGCACGCCTCCGCCCCACACGCCCGCCCCCTTCAATCTTCACTACCCGCTTCGTCTATTCGCTTCGTCTGTCGATGAAAACATCCGCTCGCTACAATCGTCATGTGACCAAACACTCCGTTGTCTTCTGCGGCACGCCCGACTTTGCCATCCCGAGCCTCCACGCACTCGTGGAGAGCAATCTCTTCGATGTGCGCCTCGTGATTACACAGCCCGATCGACCCGTCGGACGTAGTGGACGTGCTGTTCCCCCACCGGTAAAGAAAGCGGCGCTCGATCTGGGGCTTGAGGTCTGGCAGCCTGAAAAATTAAATACCCAGATTGAGCAAGGAAATTACAAAGCGGCAGAGCGACCGGATTTCCTCGTCGTCGTTGCATACGGCCAACTGCTCTCATCGCAGGTGCTGGAGTGGCCATTGGTCGCGCCGATCAATGTGCACGCATCGCTCCTGCCCCGCTGGCGCGGCGCAGCACCGATCGAAAACGCGATCCTCCACGGCGATACAGAAACGGGCGTCGCTATCCAACGCATGGTGAAAGAACTCGATGCAGGGCCCGTACTCGGGGTCACAAAGACTCCCATCGGTGAACGCGAGACTGCCCTGCAACTACGCGAACGCCTTGCCCCCCTCGGAGCAGCACTGCTCGTCGACGTGCTCTCGAAGCCACTGAAAGAAACTCCTCAGCCAACGAATGGCATCACGATCTGCCGCAAACTCTCACGCAACGACGGCAAAGCGGATATCACGACGATGACCGCTGAGCAAATCGATCGCATGGTGAGGGGTCTCACCCCCTGGCCAGGCGTCACCGCGACGGTGAAGGGGCACGAGTTGAAAATCCTTGAAACCGCAATGACAGCGATCGGCACCTCAACACCCATCGAGTGTGCGAAGGGTACCACGCTCCACCTTGTCATGGTCCAAGAAGCGGGCAAGAAAGCGATGAGTGGGGCGGAATGGGAAAGGGGGCATAGAAATTGACACTGGCAACACGCAGAGTATGAATAGAGTATCTGGCATTTCGCCAGCTCTGTTCCATCACATCGATAGGAGGAAGCTATGAAAAGCAGAAAACCAATTGAAGAAATATTTCGGGAGGCGCTCATTATGACCTTCGTTATTTTGATTCCAACATTTGGAGCGATAGCGATAAGGGATTGTTTCCAGAGCTCGGTTGTGAAGTCTGTCATTACCCTCTTGGGGATGTTGTTAGGGGTATGCATTGCTGTTGGATGGTTCTGGAGAAAGGAGCGACGAAAGATACTCTTGCACAAGCCTCCCACAGACCCGAAGCATTAAAGCTGAATCCTTCCCCTATCGTGAATCACAGGCGGGCCCTGCAGGGCCCGCCATTTTTTCGAAAAAACCGCCCTAAGCTTGTTGTAGAGCGGCTTTCAGAGTTCATATCGACGACGTCCTTACAGTCGCGTCTTCATCTCAGCCAAGGCATCGATAAACTTATCGAGATCTTCGGAGTCAAACATGATCGTCGTCTTCTGACCACCGCGGGACTTCTCGCTGATCTTGAAGAACTTGCCGTTCCCCGACTGCTTGAGGTCGATGTAGAACGTGCGCTGCCGTGCATGGATCGTCACGGAGTGCAGATCGTCTGCGAAGCTGCGGTTACCGCCTGCACCGCCAGGACCGCCGCGAGGAGGGCGGGCTGCGCCACCGCCGGAGGGGGGCATCGCACCGTCGTCATGATGTTGGGCACCGCCCGTGAGTTCGGACATAGGGTCGAACATAGAAGTGTTAGGAAAAGGGTTAGGGATAAGGATTCGGCCGCCTCGCTCGTTTCCGTTCCTTGGTACGCGCTCGGTCGTGCTCCGAAGTGACTTCAGTATACCAGCTTCAAGCTTTTGGCTCCAGCGGCTTAAACAGGATCTCTGGCTCCCCCACCTTTGCCCAGTCCTTCACGCCGCCCCACGCCTTGAGATCATCGGTGATCACGAAGTTTTTCTCCTTCATCGCGTCGGCGTACGGCACGTTGAGCTGTTTGCTGATGCGATAGGCCGTGCCTGGGATGAACGGCAGGAGCAGGAGCGCCGTCTGGCGGAGGCTCTCGGCAAATGTTCCCAAGGTCTCGATGCGCTTCGCGGCATCGTTTTTGATCTTCCAGGGGGCAGCGTCATTGAAGGCGACATTCATCGTTGAGATTGCAGCCGTGATGCCTTGAAGTGCGGCGTGGATTTCGAATGCATTCATTTTCTCTTCGTGCGTTTTCCAAATGTTCGCCGTCTGCGCGATGTCATCGGGTCCAGACGGGATCTTCACGACGCTGTCGTCTTTCTTGAGGAGCACGAGAGCGCGATTGAGCATGTTCCCCAACTGATTGCCAAGCTTCGACTGGTAGATCTCCTCAAGGCGCTTCCAGCTGAAATCACCATCACGCCCCACCGGGATTTCGTGACAGAGGAAAAAACGGATCGGGTCGGGATTACCGCCGAATTTCTCCAACACCTCCGTCGGCTGCACGACGTTGCCGAGTGACTTACTCATCTTCTGTCCTTCGTTCGTCACGAACCCGTGGATCAGGAGCTGGTCTGGCACTTTGATCCCCGCGTAGTCGAGCATCGCCGGCCAAATGAGCGCGTGGAAACGAGCAATGTCTTTACCGATGACGTGCGTCACCGTCGCATCATTCCAAAATTTCTCGCCCTGTTCACCGGCCAGGAGCCCAACACCCGAGATGTAGTTCGTGAGCGCGTCGCACCACACGTACATCCCCTGCTCGGGATCGCCTGGGATATCAATGGACCACTGCAAGCTCTTCTTTGGACGTGAAAACGACACATCCTCGAGTCCGTTCTTGATGAGCTCCAGCGTCTCCGCCGCCCGGTACTCCGGGATGATCCTGTACGTGCCATCGGTCAAAATCTTCTGAAGGAAATCAGTCTTGTCTTTGAGCTTGAAGAACCAGTTCTCTTCGACCACTTCCTGCGGCGGGATCCCGTGATCCGGACACTTCCCATCGATCAAATCTTTCGCCGTCACAAACCGCTCACACCCTGTGCAGTAGAGCCCGGTGTACGAACGCTTCTCCAGCGCCCCCGCTTCCTGGAGCTTCTTCCAGAGCGCCTGCACGGTCTTCTTGTGATCGTACGTCGCGACGTTCTCCCAGTTCGTCGGATGATCCGACGTGCGCATGAAGACATCCGCAGAAACATTCAACGAACGGTACATGTCCTCGAAGAGCGGAACGTTCTTATCGACGAGTGCCTCCGGCGTCATCTTCTGTTTGTCCGCCGTCTGCTGCATCTTGATACCGTGCTCATCGGTCCCAATCTGAAATCGCACGTCGCACCCGCTTGCACGAAACCACCGCGTGACGACGTCCGCGAGGACCTTCTCAAGCACATGCCCCAGATGCGGGGCAGCGTTCGGATAATCAATAGCGGTGGTGACATACTGGCGGCCTTTCACCGCGCTAGCTTAGCGGAATCTGATCGGCTCGCACCCCTTTTCAGTTAAACAACGCCGGCAGCAAATACCCTCCCACGAAGACGAAGATCGCACCCGTGAGAATCGAGAGAACGAGCCCGATCACCGCGTAGGTCATGATCGTCTTCGCCTCGCCATAGCCCTCCTCACTTGCGGTAATCATCTTGATGCCTGCGTAAATAATCACGCACACCGCAGCCGCCACGATGAGCGGAAAGAGGAAATTCACAATGCGCTGCGAGAAGAAGGCGGGTGCTGACGTCCCGACGCTGCAGTACGGAAGTGCGGAACAAATCGTTTCCCACATCTCATCGACTCCAGGACCGGACCCGACAGGTTCGGCAGCGTGTGCCGTGCCGATGAGGAGCGAGAGAAGACGCATATATCAGAGGGCGAAGAACGTCGTCACACCGTGGACGAGCGCGTTGGCAAGGTTCACAACAATAGCACCGAGGATGGCCCACGTGATGCCCGTGCGCGCGGAGTTGAAGGCGCCACTGTCGCCGGATGCCATGAGCATACGAATGCCGTAGTAGATGATGGCGACGACGAGGATACCGTTGAACATCGTCAGGATGGAACCCGCGACGGTCGACATCACCGCGATGAGCAGGTTCCCTCCCGCGTTCTGCCCCCAGTCTTGCGTGACGACAAACGACACGATGAGCTGGCTACCGATAGCTACGAAGAGTCCTGCGAGCGAATAGAATATCGCCGTTTTCTGCTCCCCCACTTTTCCTTCGTCACCCAAATTGAGGACCATCTGGAGGCCAGCCCAAATGATGAAGATCACCGAGAGACCAGTCGCAACCTCGAGCATGATCACCGCAAGGTTCGGGAGTGTTTGGAGGAAGATGTTCGCGGGGCCCTGGCCGCACCCCGGCTGCAGGTTGCTACACTCCGCCTGCCAGAACTGCGCATGCGCGGTCGGAATGAGTGTGCCAACGATGGACCGGACAAGCGTCATGCGTAGAAGAGCGGATTGAGGAAGCGGAGGATGAACCCTGCGAGTGCTATGAGCACCATGCCACCGACCGCCCAGTAAATTTTCTCTTTGCCACCTTCGTTGTCCATGCTGGTCATGATGAGGATGCCTCCCCACACCGCCTGTAACACGGCGATACCGCTCGCAACGCCGAGGAGCCACGGCCACGAGAGGTTGAAGTAGTCGAAGAACACCTGCAGCGGCTCGCTGCTCACCGGGAGGTTCCTCGTCTCATCGTCTAACGGTTGCAGGAGACGAATGTCGTTATTGCCGCGGCAGTCTTTGATCAACGGATCTTCACACTCCATTTCGAATGTCGGGATCATCACCTGCCCGAGCAGTGGCCCAGCCTCAATGCCCGTAAAGACGCACAGAACGGCCAAAATACTCAGTTGAAAGCCGACGGAGGTGTTACGAAGAAACAATCCCTCTAGTATAGCAGAAAATGGCTTCTTTTGCGAGGTTGCGAAGGGTGCCGATTCTGCCTACCATGGCCCAGCTCTTTGCGTATTCAGTCTTAAGCGGATGTAGCTCAATTGGCTAGAGCGACGCCTATCCATGGC
>CAYQJY010000047.1:0-8319 GCA_964418005.1 uncultured Candidatus Peribacteria bacterium | reverse complement strand
CAGGGGGCCCTCTATCGCTACTTCGACCGCAAGCTCGATAGAGAACCAATGGTTATACCTTTGTTTGTGGAGGTCTAAGTTTTGCCTCACCCCTGACCCCTCTCCTACCACGCCACACGCCTGCCAGGAGAGGGGAATTTTTTGCGCGCGATTGATAGCCCCCCCTCGCCAGCGAACGAAGAGAGCTGGAGAGGGGCTGGGGGTGAGGCACAAAAAAGCCGCCGCCTGTGCCCGGGGGAGGGGACACAAGGCGGCGGACACGGGAGGAGTGCTTGTGGCACTCCACCCTTCACGGCGTAACGGGCGTGTAGCCCGTCGATTCCGGTGGCGCATCGGGGTATGGCACGTGAGCCTCGACCACGATGGGCCGCGGGGTAATTGAACCCTCCTGCCAGAACACACGAAGCTCTCCATTGCTTGGCTTCGTGGTCGAGGCGCATCCTGCGATGGCAATCAAGACCATCGCGAGAAAGATGCAGGCATCGACAACGTTGTCGCGCCAGAACTGACCGTACTCATCGCAACACATGATTACTGTCCTACGAGAGGTGCGAAGATGGGAAAGAAGGGCCGTGACCGCACATTGTGGGAAGTGAAAGATTCTTGTCAAATCACCCATGCTACTTCGTCAATTCTGCGGCGTTTAGGACACCATCACCTCAGCGCGTGACAGCAATTCCATACTGTCCAGACGATCAACTTTCCTTGTGACCCTGGGCAGGGGGATACTCGGATAGTTCCTTGGAATCGCTGTAGGGCGACCAGGGATTTTTTTTGAAGCAAGGGAAACTGAGAAACAGGGGAAACACACATGCTCTGGATTCGACCGAATGATCTCACTGCGCATCAGGGATGGTTCTTCCTACTGCGTGTGGATCAACAGCAAATGACACTCGAAGTGCAACGCGGAGACTCACACGGATGTTTTCCGGTATGGGGTACGTGTATCGCGGGATCCTATACGCACCATGTGACGCGTATCTATCCGTCGGACAACGAACATCCTGCGTATCGCATCGAGTGTACTAATTGTCTCATCGAGGCAGTTGGGGGATAGCTTGCAGCGGCCTGGCGCCGTTGCAGGCCGCCGCAGGTTTACCTGCGGCTTTCTCTGTTTCAAAAAACACCACTCATCGGAACCACTAAACTGCAGTACGCTGTGTCCGTGTCGACACGCCAAATTGCAACGTCCACCCTCTGGCAAATCGCCAGCCAGGCCGTCATGGCCGCACTGAGTATCATCACGGTGAAGTTCGTCGCGATTGGCCTCACGCAGGAGCTTGCTGGTACGTATAACTCCGCCTACGGCTATCTCCAATTTTTCGGCATCCTCGCGGATGCCGGCCTGTATGCGGTTGCTGTCAGAGAATTGGCCAGAGCAAAGGATGAAGGGCAAACACTGGGTACGCTCGTCCTCCTGCGGCTGATCGTGACAGCAATCGTCTTCGTCGCTGCGATCGGCATTGCCTGGAGCATTCCGCACTGGAGGGAAACCCCACTCTCGATCGCCATCACCATCGCCGCGTTCGTTCCGGTCTTCACACTCCTTGCCGGCATTCAGCGCAGTGTGTTTCAAGTGCACTTCCGGATGGGCAGTGTCTTCACCGCAGAAGTACTGCAGCGCGTGATCACCGCAGGCCTCATTGGCGCAACGGTCATGCTCGGCGTGCGTGAGAGTAGTGATCCGTACGTCGCATGGTGGTTCCTTTTCGTCGGAAGTCTCGGCGCGTTCTTCCTTCTCACAATCTCCTCTGTGCTCGTACGTCGCATCGTGCACATTCGTGCAGTGTGGGATCCCGCAACGATGAAGCGACTCCTCACGCTCGCACTTCCCTTCGGTGCCGCGTACCTCTGCATGGCGCTCTACCGGAACATGGACGTTACGCTCATCGCGCTCCTGCGCCCTGATTTTCAGATCCAAAACGCAATGTATGGTTTTGCGCTACGGGCAAACGAAATGGCCTTCCTCATTCCAACGTTCCTCCTCAATTCCACGCTGCCCATCGTGAGCAAGCGCTTGGAGAACAACGAAGACATCACCAGTCTTGTACGTAAAACATTCGTCTCCATCATCATCCTCTCACTCACGGCCGGTCTTACCGCGATGGTATGGGCACGCCCGCTCATGCGACTGCTCACAACCGAGCAATATTTGAGCACTGTCGACAGCGTCGGCGCTGACACGGCGCTCTTCCTCCTTGGGCCATCGATGATCCTCAACGGCATCGTCCTCTTTTGCTTCTATTCCCTGCTCGCACTCGGCAAGTCGAAGCGTCTCACATGGTCGCTCGCTGTCGCCGCCATCCTCTCGCAAGTATTAAACATTCTTCTTATCCCCCTCATCGGATTTGTCGGAGCCGCGCTCACATCCTTCGTGATTCATGCGAGCATCGCGCTCTTCCTCTTCCTCCCAACGCTCAATGCAATGCACATGTCAGCATGGTCACTGGAGTGGGGAAGGGCTTTCGCCTACGGCCTCCTCCTGCTCATCGCTCTCTTCCTCATCCGGCCATTCCTTGAGAGTGAACTCGGGACAGGCCTTGGGATCATCGTATTAGGCGTTCTGGCTGTGTTCTTTGTGGAGATTCTCGGTATTCGCAGACTCGTGACTCGGGGATAGGGAATTGCGAAAAAAGGCGAGAAATGCTACAATGGGGAGAAATGCCAACACACACTATGACCGTCCTCCAGCGCCTCACGCTTGCCGCATGTGCAGCGCTTTTGCCGATGGTTTCAGCGCTCGCTGCTGAGATGCCAAACGTCACCGGCATCACCGCTGTGCAGGAGAACGGAAAAGTAACTGTCTCGTGGACCCCAGTTGAAGGTGATGTGAAGAAATATCGCATCTTCTATAGTCACGCATCCATTATGGAACAGGGTGGCGTGTATGACGACTACGAAGATGCTGATGGCGCAGCTTCCTCGCACACGCTTTCTTCGGTCCCACCCGTCGCAACACTCTACGTGTCAGTGATGGCAGTCGGTCAGGACGATAGCGAGAGTCCGTACTTCATGGAGGAAGCGACAGTGGCATTGGCGCCGGTCGCGGAGAAGCCTACGAACGGAGCCGATTCATCCGTTGCCGCATTCCCGCCGTCGCCGACGGTCCCGATGGAATCAGCGAATTTGCAGCTTCTCGCCGCAATTTCGACCTCCTCGACGGGTGTTGTGCTGACGTTCACCCATCCGCTCTCTATTCCTGAGCAATATAAGAACCAGGCATTCGCCATCAAGAGTGGAAGTGGCAACACCCTCGCTGTCGTGCGCTATCGCCTCCAAGGAAACCTCGCGATTCTCGACACCGCTGTGCAAACCCCGGGCAAGGTATACCAAATTACTGTGCACGGTTCCGTTGCAGGCAAGACGGCCGCTGGGGAACTCGTCCCGCAGGAAGATGGCATGGCGCCCCTTCTCTTCACGGGTCTTCTGACGGATCTCACTGTGCCAGAAGTGCAGAACCTGAAACTCGTTGCGAAGGGCAACACGATCGAAGTGACATGGACTCTCCCCGCGGCAACGATCCGCGAATTACAGATTCAGCAGAGCTCAGACGGTGGTCGCACATTCGGTGCTGCAGTACGCATGGATAAAGCATCGAAAGGTGTGACGATTCCGGGTGTCACGTCAAAGCAGCTAACGGTCCTTGTCCGTGTTGTTGGCCCCGATAGCGCCGTTTCCCGAGGAACGCAGCAAACGGTCACTATTGGTGGCGGTCAGGTAGTCTCGGTGAGCTCGAAGGCCTCGGTTACGTCTTCGAAGGCGATGTCTTCTGCATCGTCCAAGCCCACCACGAAGCCGGGAACGCTCCCGAGCTCCGGCCTTGGGCTGGCAACGATCGTCGCCCTGAGCGGCGCCGCGACGGGCATGCGTTTCATGCGTAGGAAGAACGTCCCGGTTGATTGAGCGTTGCGGAAACATCAGCGCCCGACGGTCGATGCGTCGCCCGAGGGTAGGCCTGAACCTCTAGCGTCTTTGTGTGAAGCGCTTAAAGCTTTTTTCCATCGGCGCGTGGTGCATTCTCCTTGGAGCATTCCTGCTTGAGCTCTCACGCTGGCTCCAACCACCAACGCTCTTCGTCTTCGACGTCGGCCAAGGCGATGGCATCCTCCTCCAAGATGGGGGATACCAGATTGTCGTCGATAGCGGGCCCGATGGTCTGATGCTTTCACATCTCGGCAATGCCATGCCGTTCTTCGACCGAACAATCGACCTGCTCGTCCTCAGTCATCCGCATATGGACCACCTGCAGAGCTTTCCCGAATTACTCCGCAGATACCGCATTGCCGCCGTATTGCTCACAGGTGTCGATTATGCCAATCCACGCTACGAAGAATTCCTCACGCTGCTGGCACATGAAAACGCGCAGATCGTCATCGCGGATCCCGAAAAGGACCTGGCCGTCGGGAACTTCTTCGTCGATGTGCTGTGGCCACCGCCCACAACGTTCGGCGTGCCAATGAAAGACGTGAACGACAATTCAACAGCACTGCGAGTGACCGCACCGAACGCAAAGAGTGTGTTGCTGACGGGAGATATGGAAGAAGGGGAGGAGCGCGACATCCTGAAGGCGGGTATCGACGTATCGGCAGATATTCTGAAAGTTGCGCACCATGGCAGTCGCACGTCCAGCTCAACAGGTTTCCTTTTGGCAATTCACCCGTCACTCGCCATCGCATCGGTCGCGAAAGAAAATTCCTATGGTCTGCCAGACGAAGACGTGATCGCTCGCTACACAGCACTCGGTATTCCTCTGCGCATGACCATGAAGGAGGGGACGATCCAACTTCCGCTATAATGCCTCTATGCCGTTAAACATCGAGATTCGGGAGCTCACAGAAGACCTTATCGACGAGCGATTTCTCGAAACACTGGAGAACCTCGCCCCCGTAGAACGCGATATTGCGGGCGCCCATGGCGTACTCCGTGCACGGGCCGTGCTTGGTGTGCGTACGTACATCGCGCTGGATGGTCATCGCATCGTCGGATCGGCATCACTCGTGGTGGAACCAAAATTCATCCACGGCGGCGGGCGCGTCGGTCACATCGAAGACGTCGTGGTGCACGCCGACTCCCAGGGGATGGGCATCGGGAAAAAATTAATGGAGCACGTGACGCGCGAAGCGAAGGCCGCCGGCTGTTATAAAGCGATCCTCGCGTGCACGCCAGCGAACAAACCATTTTACGAGAAGTGCGGCTACCGCGAGCATGAAATCGAAATGCGCATCGACCTCTAACACTGAGATCACGCTAACAACGTATCGATAAGCTCGACATCTCTCGCGTCTTTTTCTCTGCCCAACGCCATTTTGAATGCCCGTGTATCAGCTAATGAGACACAGGGGATTCCGTCGATGAGATCTGCATCTGCAAGAATGTCTTTTGTTGTTTTTTGAAAATCGCCATGTCGCATATCCAGACACGCCTCCATGTTCTCGAAAGAGACGAACGGCGCGCCATGCTTGTCGTGTGCATCCCACCCCATGCTTTTCAATAGTTCGAAAATTTGAGGCGTGCAGATGATATCGATGTCACCTGTCTCCCGTAGATCATGCATTGCCAAGACCGTTCCGCCGAAGAGCGCGTAGCCCCCAACAGGTAATTGTAATGCCTGCACCGCTGCAACAATTGTGGGACGAGAAAACATGTTTCCAGTGTAGTTTTTTGCGAATGTGTACGCACGGGGGATAACACATTCGTACATCTCTGCGCACAAAAGTTATCCACACCTCGTGTGGAGAACCCTCCACGGAGGACTCCACGCAGCACCGACAGTTCTCCACGACAAGTTTGCTTTCATGGCTTACGCACAACAAAATATTGGGTTTTGTGTTCTGGAAGCCAACCCCTCCTGGATTTCCACGAGTTATCCACACCCTCCCCACACGCATGATTTGGTCAGAGAGGATGATTCAGGACAGATTGCGTAATTCTCGCGTGTTCCCCATCAACTCTTCCACATACGAGACCCCAAGCGTGGAGAAAAAGGAGGAGTGTATGAAGATGACGAATGTAGAAAATAAATAATGCTATACTCATTCTCCCTGTTTGAATTTTCCACCTTATGAAATTTTCTTGCCAGACAGCATCGCTCCTCCAAGCACTGCAGTTGGTGAGTCGTGCAATTAGTGGCCAGCAGGCGTTGCCGATTTTAGGGAACATTCTTCTGCAGGTAGAAGGCAAGCGTTGCACGGTGAGCGCAACGGATTTGGAAATTTCCATCGTCACGAGCTTTGAGGCAACAATTGAGAATGAGGGATCGATCACCGTGCCCTCAAAGGCGATTCTCAACTTTGCGCAATACACGTCGGACCCGGAAGTGGTCCTCGAAACAGTCGAGGGCACGCAATTGAAGTGCACGAGTAAACACAGTAAAACCACGCTGAGCGGGGAATTGGCGACGGAATACCCGACGATCGCCCCAGTGGAAAAGAAGATTTCCTTCCCTGTAAATGCTCATGCTCTGTTGGAGGCTCTTCATTTGGTGACGTTCACGTGCGCACGCACGAGCCTCAGGCCGGTCCTCTCTGGCGTCTCCGTGCGTGCAGAGGGAGGAAAGTTGATCTTGGTCGGTACGGACAGCTATCGCCTCTCTGAGTACGTCCTACAGGCTGGTGTGAAGGAAGAAATTTCCTGCATCATCCCGGTGAAGGTGTTAGAGGAAGTGAAGGCTGCGATCTCGGGACAAAAAGCGCGTAAGCCAGGGAACGATGAGAAGATCGATGAGGTCCCGACGGTGCAGGTGACGCTGAGTGCTCAGCAAGTTGAGTTGCAGGTCGGGAATACACGCTTCCTCTCGCGCCTCATAGAGGGCAAATTCCCGGACTATAAGCAAATCATCCCGAAGGATACATCTGTTCGTTCGGTCATTTCTACGCACGAGCTCACAACCGCCGTGCGGCGCATGCACTACTTCGCGAAAGAGGTGAATAACAATCTCACGTTTGTTCTTGGTAGCGGTGACGTGCAAATCCGCACGCCGCAAACGCCGCTGGGAAAAGACGAGGCGTCCGTCACAGCGGAGACGAGTGGGGGAGAGCAGAAAATTGCACTCAGTTCGAGCTACCTCCTCGACTTCCTCTCACACATCGATGACGCAAATGTCGAACTCCAAGTCGTCGATAGCATGCACCCGGCCGTCTTCAAGCTGCCGAACGCGACGGCGTTCTTGCACTTGATTATGCCGTTGCGGATGCAGGATTGATAAAAAGCTTATAATAGTATATAATTATAGATGTGAAGATCCCTGAGAATCTGCAGGTTTTCGCCACACACGGTTCCTATTCGGTACCGCCGGAGCTCGAACGGTATATCCGCCAGGAGTTTGGGGAACGGCTTCGCAGGAACTTCTCCGACTTTGCGACGCGCGATCTTCTTCTCGATGTTCCGGACGATCAGAAGCTCGTGCCGTTGCACGGACGTATTGGCATTGATCCCGCACGTGCGCTCACAGCCCCGGACATCTCGCGCGAGACTGATTTCAACGGTATTCCGATTTTTCGGATACCGCTTCCAGAGGATGTGAAGCGACGTGTGACGGCAGCATCATATGAGCCGTACCACCGCGCCCTGCTTGATCGCATGCTCGGAGCTCATGGTGACCCGCGAAAGACACTGGTCGCAGTTGACCTGCATGACACAGGAAATCTCATGCTTGGAACAAATGAGGATGATGACCGCCTGCGCTCTGAGGTCCAGGGATGGAAAATGCCCCCAATCATCATTTCTAATAACCCAGGACCGAATCAATCAGCATCGGATTCGTTCATGAGCGCATTACAAGACGCGCTTAAAACACAGTTTAACCTTGGCAGTGATGACGTGCAGATCAACAGGCACTTTCTCGGCGGACATGTAACGAAGCACTACGGCGATCGTAGTACTCCAGCGCTGGCCCGTGCGGCACATGAGAATAGGGTTGTGGTTCAGGTAGAACTCGATCGCGGCTTATACCTCGAGGAGAAAACGCAAACGCCGATTCCGACGAGTATGAATTGGGTACGAGAGCGTCTTGTGCGAGCTGTCTCGGAAGTGGCGGGTGACACGGCGAAGAGTTGAATTACTCCTGAAACCGCGTATAATAAGACCATAGATACAGGTGGGGATCGCGAGCCGCTTTTTGTGGCTTTGGACCTTGCCGATGGAACCGCAGATGACACCGCTTTTCTAACATGTTGCCGTCCCTCCTGATCGGGAAGGACACGCACCGAGAGCTTTCTACGCTCTTGGAGAAAGACCATGCCCTGACAATCTCCGGTGCGGGGAATGAAACAGCGAAAGCGTTGCTCCTGTCGCACATTCAGAAATTTTCGGAACCAAAGC
>CAYQJY010000046.1:0-8373 GCA_964418005.1 uncultured Candidatus Peribacteria bacterium | reverse complement strand
CGACGGCGTTCGCCTGGCGCAGTTTCTTTTGGTAGAGGTCGTACGCCTTGATGACGGTCGCCATGCGATCGGTTGTCGCATCTTTCGCTGCTTCCTCTGGTCCGATGGCTTCGCACTTCATGCGCCCAAGCTGCGAGAGCGCTGCGCGAGGCTTCAGCACCTCTTCGGGGATGTGCAGTTCCTTCAGCGTTTCCTTCATCAGCTTCTCCTGGTCGTCTTGGTCGTAAATGACGAAGCTACGATCTCTCCCGAGTCTCTCAATATCTCTCCGGAGAATCCGTGCACAGATCGAGTGGAACGTCCCCATCACGGGGAGCTTTGCGTGCCCTGCTTCGAAAGGAGAGAGGTCCTCGCCCTCCGTAAGGTGAAGAAGGTTCTTGATCCGCTCCTTCATTTCCTTTGCAGCCTTGTTTGTGAAGGTCACCGCGAGGATCTGCCATGGCGCTACCCCGGTATGGATGAGGTTGGCGATGCGGTGCGTCAGCGCGCGGGTCTTCCCCGAGCCGGCACCGGCCAAAATGAGGACTGGTCCGTCGAGTGTGACGACCGCCTGCTTCTGCTCCTCGTTGAGCGGGCCGAAGATGAGGTCTGTGGCGGTTGGCAAGGCCGTCAGCGTACCAGTTCGGTCTCCATATTCGGAGCGAGAACTTTGGTTTTTGCTTTTTCGATCACAGCCTGCGTCGGAGCGGCCTCTAACATATTTGCCGAAGCGATTTGTATGTCCAACCTAGTGTGTTCACTCGATACATCTCCCATCTTCGTAGCGGCATTACTAATGTGTCTTTGGAGAACTTTGAGTTCTTCTCCCAACTTTCCATTTTGTTGCTCAATTCCACGAATGAGAGCAAGAACCTGTCGTGCATTCTCTGCAAACTGTTGGCTCTGATAAGCCGCATACATAATGCCAAGAAATGCTTGGACTGTGTGCGGAGACAGGAGAGTGACATGCAACTCATCAGCTATGCTCGTTAGTTCAGGTTCTCTCAAGATTTCATAAATGACAGCGTCTGTAGGAACGTACATACATGCACTATCGAGGGTGCCCTCCTCTGGAAGGATATATTTTTTCGCAATGTCTTTGATATGTTTTTTTACGTCATTCACGAATAGGGTTTTAATTTTTTCATCCATTGGGTCATCAATGAGCTTCAAGAAGTTTTCTAGTGGGAACTTGGCATCAATACAAAGTTTTCCCTGAGTTGTTTCAATCATTACGTCGACCATTGAGCCGGTACTAAAAGTAAACTGTGGATGGACTCGTTGTGCTGGCAGCATTTGTGAAACAACATCAACCAAAGCTTTTTCTCCAAATCCACCGCGAGGCTTAGGTGCCTTGAATGCTTCCTGCAACCTCTTGATATCCTGCGAAAGACCCTCGACGGTGCCGTATTGCTTTTGAACCTGCGACATTATTTGGTGCGCAGTATCGAGGCGCTTATTAATATCTTTCACACGGCTATCAATGCGGGTGTCCATGCCTCCGAGTTGCTGCCCAACGAATTCCAATGTCCTCTCTAGGCGCTGTTGAATGTTCGTAGCATTTTTGCCGAGTTGATCGGTCATGCGTTCCTTGGATTCAGTTATGTCCCTTCTTACGTTTTCAAGAAGTTCACGTAGGACAGTATCGTCGTGCGTTTCCGATTTTGCAGTGAACACTTTCCATGCGATTGCTGCGACAGCGAGCAAGATAAGTCCGGCGAGAATGTAGAGAGGTGTCATGCTTCGCGAGTGTACACGCCGAGGTCGGGGAGTAAGGTGTACAATCGTACACTCGTATGGTGTGGCATGGCTCTAGATGCCGAATTTCCCACTAAACGGGCGATTTGCTTGCTTTTCTATTCTCGATCCGTAGAATCCTCGCGCTGTCCGCGCTTCCGCCTGCGACTACGCACAGGAGGCCCGGCACAATTCTTTTCGTCCTGTCCCCACCTCTTATGCCGCTGAAGCGCACGAAGAAGAAGAACCTGATCAAGAAGCACCAGGATCATGCGAAAGACACCGGCTCCGCGCCTGTGCAGATTGCGATCCTCACCAGTCGTATCGACCAGGTGACGAAGCACCTCCAGGAACACAAGAAGGATAACGACGCCCGCAAGGGTCTGCTCGGTATGGTCGCCCATCGCCGCAAACTGCTGACGTACCTGCGCATGAATAAGCCGACGATGTACCAGGATGTGCTCGAAGCGCACGGTCTAAAGCGCTAATTCCTCACGCATAACGAGAGGCCGCCAGCAGATGCTGACGGCCTTTTTCGTTCCGGTTATGCCTCGATGTACAGGCCTTCTACGAGGCGGAGGACCAAGAGGTTGCGGCTACCGTTGCTGAGCTTCGGGCCGCTGACGTTGAGCTCCCCGCGGTTGATTTCGACAATCGTGAGGTCGACCTTGCTGTGTGGTGCGGTCTGAAGAAGTCGTACTTTCTTCTTCGAGGGGAAGTCTAATATGAGGAAGAAATCTCCTTCGGGGTCGTACTCTTTCGAGCAGAACCCAGTAGGGACGATGGAGCCATCGGTCCCGACGATGAACGGCCCATTGTGGAGCTGGTCATCGGTGAACGTTCCCCGCACGGGGAGTAAGAGATGCTGTGCGGGATTTATGACGTCGATGCGATCACCGCGGCGAAGCCGAAGAGCTCTGCCAGGTGTATGCGCATACAAATCTTCGAGAACGATACGGATCATTGGATGTCCTTTCCTGCGAGGCGGTGGCGAATGGAACGAATGCGCGCATTGTGGTGAGAATTTCTTCCACGTCAACTTCACTGTACGGATCGGCCCGAATCGGCTATTATTCCTTTGTTCTTTAGCACATTTCCCGTCCGTATCCCGCGATGTACGTGTGAGTGGTTTTTGACCCCTCGCATGTGCATCTCCGGAGTGGATGGGGCCTGTGCATCTCTTCCCACCCCTCTCTATGTCTATGCCTTCCGGTATGAAGGAATACTCGCTCGATGTGGGCGATAAAAAACTTGTCGCCAGAATCGGCGGGATCGCCGAACAAGCCAACGCGACTGTGCTCTGCCAAATGGGCGACACGGTGTCGATGGGCAACGTGACCGTGAGCGCGAAGCCGCGCGATGCAGTGGATTTTCTCCCGCTGCAACTCGTGTATCAGGAGAAGTTCTACGCCGGTGGAAAAATCGCAGGATCGCGTTTCCGTAAGCGCGAAGGTCGCCCGAGCGACGACGCCATTCTCATGGGGCGCGTGGTCGATCGCGGACTCCGTCCGATGTTTCCGAAACACATCCGCAACGATATCCAGGTGTTCTGCACGGTGCTTTCGTATGACTTCGAGAACGAGCACGACGTTGCCTCGGCCAATGCCGCGAACCTGGCGGTTGCTATCAGCGATTGTCCGATCGACGGGATCCTCGGATCCGTGCGTGTTGGTCTCATCGGGGGCGAGCTTGTGCTGAACCCCACGCGTGAAGCACGGACGAAGAGCGATCTCGATCTGTTCCTCACGGCATCGCTCGACAAAGTGGTGATGATCGAAGCGGGTGCCAACCAAGTGCCTGAGGCCGAGATCGTCCGCGCGATTGAATTCGGCAAGAAATGGGCACAGAAAATCGCACGATTTTTTGCCGATATCCAGAAGGAAATCGGTAAGCCGAAGTTCGACGTTCCAGCGCCGTTTCAGCACGAAGAGGCATATATGTTCCTCAAGGAATGGGCACTGCCGACGATAACGCAGGCCATCAAGACGCCCATGGCAAAGTTGGAGCGTCGTGCAATTTTCAACAAACTCATGGATGAAGCCGACGATAAGCTCAAGGAGAAATATGGCAACGGTGAAGCGCACGGGGCGGCTGCCGTGCTCGGTGAAGTGGCAACGCAGGCCATTGCCGCCACACGCGAGAAGTACGGGATTGAGGCTGGTATCCAGCTGACACTTGAGGCGTTGTACGCGCACGGCGCTGCGATGGTTGATAAGATCATCAAGGGCGAAATGCGCCGCCTCATTCTCGAGGAAGGGATCCGCATGAGCGGCCGCAAGACTGATCAAATCCGTCAGATCAGCGCGATGGTTGATCCGCTCCCAAGCCGCGTTCACGGCAGTGCGCTCTTCCAGCGCGGTGAGACACAGGGTCTTACGACCTGCACGCTCGGCGCCCCTGGCGACCAGCAGCTCATCGAAGGGATGGAAGGCGAGCGTAAGGAGCGCTACATGCACCACTACAACTTCCCGCCGTTCTCCGTCGGCGAGACCAGTAACCGCCTCAGCGTCGGCAACCGCGAAATCGGCCACGGGAATCTCGCACAGCGTGGTCTCGAACCCGTCCTCCCGACAGCGGAGGAATTCCCGTACACGATCCGCACCGTCACGGAGATCCTCGCCAGTAACGGTTCTTCCTCGATGGCCGCAACCTGCGGTTCGACGCTTGCCCTCATGGCGGCTGGTGTGCCGATCACGGCACCGGTCTCCGGTATTGCGCTTGGTCTCGTCTCTGATGAGGAGAAAGGGAAGTACATCATCCTCTCCGATCTCCAGGACGAAGAGGACTTCGGCGGCGACATGGACTTCAAAGTCACGGGCACCGAGAAGGGTGTCACGGCCATCCAGATGGATATCAAGATCAAAGGCTTGCCCGACAGTGTGTTTGTGGAAGCGCTCGAACGCGCGAAGAAGGGGCGTGGCGAGATCCTCTCGACGATGCTCTTGGCCATCAAGGAACCACGTCATGAGCTCTCACCCTATGCTCCGCGCATCGAGACGATCACGATCAACCCCGACGACATCCGCCTCGTGATCGGGAAGGGTGGAGAGACAATCCAGAAGATCACAGGTGACCTTGGCGTTGAGATCGACATCGATGACTCCGGTCTCGTGTTCGTCACTGCCATGGACGGCGAAGCGATGCGGAAGGCGAAGGAGTGGATCCTTGGCATTGTCGAGAAGCCGGAAGTCGGGAAGGTCTACGACGCGAAAGTTGTGCGTATCATCGATGGTACGGGTGCGATCGTGGAGTTCGGCCACGGCAAGGACGCGATGATCCACATCTCCGAACTCGCATGGTCACGCACCGAGAAGGTCGAGGACGTGCTGAAGGTCGGAGATGCCATCAAGGCCAAGTGCGTCGAGTATGACGCGCAGGAAGGGAAGACGCGCCTGTCGCTGAAGCAGATGACTGCGCCCCCAGAAGGCTACGTGCCGCCGGCACGCGGTGGCTTCGGTGGTCCGCGCCCGGGAGGATTCGGCGGGCGCCCTGGCGGTCGCCCGGGGGGATTCCGGCGCTAAATCTCCTCCGCTATAAGGGAAATCCTGTATGCTGCCCCTATGCAGCTCAGGATTTCCCCGTTGGCTATCGCTAGCGTCGTCCTCGTCGCACAGATCGCGTGCACTTCGGTTTCCTATCATCCCGTTATCGTGCCGGCTGAGTTTTCGACAGTGATCAACAACCAATACTTCACCCTGACGCCGGGCAAGATGATGGTGTTTGAAGCGGCGACGCCGGATGGTCAGGAGCGAATCGAGATTCAGGTGATGGATGAAACGAAGGAGATTATGGGGGTGAAGACGATCGTGTACTGGGATCGTGTGTGGCTCGACGGCGAGTTGATCGAAGATACGAAGGACTACCTCGCGCAGGACAACGAGGGGAATGTCTGGTACTTCGGAGAAGATGTCGATAACTACGAAGACGGCGAGCTGAAAGACCACGCTGGTTCATGGATCGCGGGCGTCGACGGTGCGCAGCCGGGTATCTGGATGAAGGCGAAGCCAATAGTGGGGGAGACCTACCGCCAGGAGTACTACGCCGGGGAAGCGGAGGACATGGCGGATGTTCTGTCCGTGACTGAGGCTGTCACCGTGCGCGGAAAAACGTACCAGAATTGCCTCAAGACCTTCGACTACACACCGCTTGATCCCGATGCGCAGGAACATAAGTACTATTGCCCGGAGGTCGGGGGCATGGTGCTCGAAGCGCACGTGAAGGATGACGAGAGAGCGGAGTTGGTGTCGGTGACGTTCAAGCGCTAGATCAATCCTCTGTGTTATTTTTGATGTTTTCCGTTAATGAGATCCCACGCATCCATGATGATGTCGCCGGAGATGACGGACCACACAGCAGATCCCGATTGCAGAAACTCGCCGTTAAAGAGATGCAGGAATGCTGCGCGTGTATCGCGTATTGTTCTACCAGCAAAACCCGAAGGAGCTTCGTAGGTACGACCGCTCACCGCGCGGATGCCCTGGTCCACCCCTTCCACTGCCACACTCAAAACGCCTCCCGCGGCCCCTAGGAGGGTGCCGTCGAAGTATGTCTCCTTCACATCGCTGGGATAACCATTCGCCATAAGCATAGTTTACTACCGGTGGCGACGAATATGTGAAGAAAAACTTGCATTTCTTTTTCGGTATCTATAAAAAGGTCCGGCTCACTCTCAAGGCGGGCTTCGATCTTTCCACTTTTTGACAACGGCCCTGCACTAGCTGCAGGGCTTTTGTTTTATCAGTCCTCGGTACCCCCTCGCTGTGGCTCGGGGTACTCGGCCTGACAACGCCACGTGGGAAGGATTGTCATGCCGAGTGATCCGGCGTAGCCCGCAGGCGAAGTCGGATCGTACCGAGGCATGACAGGGACGTGCTACATTGCACGTCATGCGCACCGACTGCAGCGCCATCCAAGAAGTCTCGCTCATCCTGATCAAGGACGGGAAGGTCTGTTTGCTGCGTCGGGCGAACACGGGATACGAAGATGGAAAGTACTGTTTCCCCGCAGGTCACAAGGAACCAGGCGAGTCACCAATCGCAGGTGCGATACGAGAAGCAATGGAAGAAGCAGGTATTTCGGTTGATCCTGAACACGTTCGTCATGCGCACACGATGCACCGTCACTGTCATGATCAAGAACCGAAACACGAGCGCATCGCGTACTTTTTTACGGTAGATCGGTGGGAAGGAGAGCCGGCTAACGTCGAGCCAGCGAAGTGCGATCATCTCGCATGGTTCTCGCTCGAGGAACTTCCTGAGATGATGCCCTATATGAAGGCCGCTCTCTGCTCGATTCAGGCAGGTTTGCCGTATTCGGAATTCGGTAGGTAAACGCTACAATCCCGAGGTGTTAGAAAAAGCCTATGACCCAAAGGCCGTCGAAGACCGCATCTACGCGATGTGGGAGGATTCCGGGGCCTTCACGGCCGATGCTTCGAGTACAAAAGAGCCCTTCACCATCTCCATGCCGCCCCCGAATGCGACCGGGCAGTTGCACTTGGGTCACGCGGTGATGCTGGCGCTGCAGGACATCTTCATTCGTTTCGCGCGGATGAATGGGAAGGAGGCATTGTGGGTTCCTGGCACCGATCACGCTGCGATCGCGACGGAGAGTGTGGTGATTAAGAAGCTGAAGGCCGAGGGCGTGAAAGATCCTCGCAAAGAACTCGGACGCGAGAAGCTCGTCGCGAAGATTGCGGAGTTCGTGGAGCAGAGTAAGAACACCATTCGGTCACAGGTTCGCAAAATGGGGAGTTCCTGCGACTGGTCACGTGAACGCTACACCTTCGAGCCGTCCTTGAATCGCCTCGTAAACGAGGTGTTCTGCCAAATGCATCGTGATGGCCTCATTTACCGCGGCCACCGTATCGTGAACTGGGATCCGCGGCTCCAAACGACGGTGTCGGACGATGAATTGGAATATAAGGAGGAGACGATTCCGTTCTACACGTTCAAGTACGGTCCCTTCGAGATCGCAACATCCCGCCCCGAAACGAAGTTCGGCGATAAGTACGTGGTGATGCACCCGGACGACAAGCGGTACGCGAAGTACAAGCACGGCGATACGTTCGAAGCCGAGTGGATCAACGGTCCGGTGCGTGCGACGGTCATTAAGGACACGATCATCGATCCGGAATTCGGTACGGGTGTCATGACGATCACGCCGTGGCACGACACGATCGACTTCGGTATCGCAGAGCGCCATGGGCTCGAGAAGGAACAGATCATCGATGAAAACGGGAAGCTCCTGCAGGTCGCTGGTGAGTTTGCAGGGCAGGGGATCGACGATGCGCGGCCGCTGATCGTCGAGAAGCTTGAGAAGAAGGGGCTCCTCGTTGCGACGAAGCAGGACTACGTCCACAACAAGGCGACCAACAGTCGTGGTGGGGGCACGATCGAACCGCAGATCAAACTGCAGTGGTTCGTCGACGTGAACAAGCCTGCTGTCGACTGGAAGGGGAAGAAAATGAGCTTGAAAGAGGTGATGCACGATGTTGTCCACCATGGAGATATCGCGATCATTCCGGATCGGTTTAACAAAACGTACTTCCACTGGATCGATAACCTCCGCGACTGGTGCATCAGCCGTCAGATTTGGTGGGGGCATCGCGTGCCGATCTGGTACTGCGAAAATTGTAAGGAAGAAACCTTCGGATCG
>CAYQJY010000045.1:0-8469 GCA_964418005.1 uncultured Candidatus Peribacteria bacterium | reverse complement strand
GAACCCCGATTAGCGGACTGAAAACCCGCTGTCCTAACCGTTAGACGATGGCCCCTAAAATGAACGTTTACCCTGAAGGTATCGAAGGGTGTGCGGAGGATACAGGGCGCGAACGAGGGTTTCCAGGGCGCAGCCGTTTTCCCTCTGAATACTAGGGAAAGATGCCAAAGAGGAGTATGGTCCACTTTTATTCTTCTCCTACAGGTTTTATGGCCACAGGAATTATCAAGACGAAGACCGAGAAGGGCTTCGGGTTTATTCAGATGGAAGGGTCGCCCGACGTCTTCTTCCACAACAGTGCCTGCAATGGCCAGTTCGATGCTCTCGCGGTCGGCGCGACGGTGAACTTCGATGTGGAGCAGGGCGATAAGGGTCCGAAGGCGACGAACGTCGTTGCTGCAGCCTAATCGCGATTGCACAATGCACCCCGTACCGATCGTTCGGCGGGGTGCTTTTGTCAATTGCATCGCATATACCACCTCCATACCGTTTTATGCATTCTTCCCCCTCCCTCATGGACATGTCACTGAGTACCATCGGCATCGTCGTCGCGGCGGTCGCCGCATTCGTCTTCGGATTTCTCGTCCACGGCCCAGTCTTCGGGAAAGTTTGGATCGATCTCATGAAGATCTCCCCCGCGGAAATGGAGCAGGGGAAGAAAGAGATGCAAAGCAAGATGCCGATGTACATGCTCGGTGCGTTCGTACAGCAACTCATCATCGCCTACGTCCTCTCGAAGTTCGTGTACATGGCATACGCAACGACGCTCGGAGATGCAGTAATGCTCGCGTTCTGGATCTGGCTCGGTTTCATTGCTACGGTTCTCTTTAACGGTGTGCTGTGGGAGAAGCGCAGCGTGCCCCTCTACTCGTTCAACGTTGCGTATCATCTAGGAAGCCTCGTCATCATGACGGTGATTCTGACATTCCTTCAATGAGCGTTTGTGGAAGACAAAAAAAGCCCGGGTGACCGGGCTTTTTCGTTCATGGAGAACGTTCAGCGCTTTGTTGCTGTTAAAACTGCGACACCAGCGAGCGCGCCGAGGATTACGCCGAACGCCGTGTCGACCGATACGAGCGTTGTATCCCAACCCGCGACGAGCGCGTGGTTCAGGAAGTTGATGGCGCCGACCATCGCAAGGCCGAGGAGGCCACCGTGGAAGGCTGCTTCGGCCATCGTGCCCTTGCGGGCTGCGACGAGAACGAAGTACGCAGTCACCGCTGAGGAGAGCACCTCGAGAACGAGGATTGACGGCGAGAAGTCGGGAACGGTTCCGCCGTTCACGCCCGCGAGTTTCCCGGTATAGAAATCGAGCAACAAGACGTTGTGCCACAGGTAGTCGCCGATGAGGGTGACGACGAACGCGGCAAGCAGAGCTTTGAAGAAAGTGGAGGAGGAAGGCATGTACCCATGCTACGCAGAAAAATTCCTTATTGCGTCATAGACTCAATAATTCGCAAGGGAAGTCTAGTTTTCCTTACGGGTCGATTGCGGTGGCTCGGAAGACGTCGTACCATTGTTTCCGCACATCTCCCCACCTTCTCCATGCGTTCTGCTCTTCGTTTGTCTGTTGTCGCCACCTCATTGTTGCTCGTGGCGTGCTTCTCCTCGTCCGTTACGGATGGGAATGTTGAGATCGATACGGACGGTGACACGATGGAGGTGACGACGGATCAAGGGAAGGCGGTGATAGGAGGTGAATTACAGTCGGGCTGGCCGTCGGATGTCCCCGTATACCCTGGAGCAGCAGTCTCCTATTCAGCCCTTGTGAACGCCGAAGGCGGACCAGGTGCGGCAGCAGTACTCACGACAGCAGACAGCCCGACGGAGGTCGTGGCGAACTTGCAGGCGCAACTTGTCGCGGCTGGATGGACGGTGAATGGTCAGTTTAACGCCGGCGCGATGCAGACCATCACCGCCACGAAGGACACACGTGTGTACTCCGTCGCGATACAAGGCGGGGAAGACGGCACGACCGTGACGATCGGGGTTGGCGAGCAGTAAGCCAATAGTGTGATAGTCTAGGCGTTGTGTCCGCTTTCAAGGTCGTCGGTATCGGCGAACTCCTCTGGGATTTTTTGCCGACGGGCTCGCAGCTCGGAGGGGCACCTTGCAATCTCGCGTTTCACGCGCATGCCCTCGGCGATAAAGGGATCATTGTGAGTCGTGTCGGGCAGGATGCTCTTGGGTCGACGGCGCTGAACATGCTCGCGAGCGCCGGCCTCGATGTATCGCACGTCCAACGCGATGCGGACGCTCCGACCGGGACCGTTTTGGTGTCACTCGATCGGCATCGCCATCCGAACTTCACCATCACGCCGGACGTTGCGTGGGATCGTTTACGATGGACCGACGATTTGCTCGGGGTCGCGAGTGCGGCCGATGCAGTCTGTTTCGGGACACTTGCACAGCGGTCTCCTGCATCGCGCGAGGCGATCCGTGCGTTCATCGGTGCAACGAACAAAGACTGCCTCATCGCGTTCGATGTGAATTTGCGGCAGTTCTATTACACGCAAGAAATGATTGTTTCGTCTCTGGAGCTGGCCGATTTTTGCAAGATGAATGAAAAGGAGCTTCCCGCCGTCGCGGCAGCGCTGAAAATTCCGATCACAAATGTAGCGGACACCGCACAACGCATTGTCGATGCATTCGATCTTCGCTGTCTCGCTGTGACTCGGGGAGAGGAGGGAAGTCTTCTCGTATCGGAGAATGAGGTGGTAGAGCACCCGGGGTATCGTGTGGATGTGCAAGATACTGTCGGCGCAGGTGACGCGTTCGTGGCTGGATGCATCCATGGACTCCTACGAAACATGAGCTTGGCGGTTACGTCACAAATCGCAGCGGAACGGGGCGCGTGGGTCGCATCCTCAAGGGGCGCCATGCCGGATCCTGGGACATTCAATCGGAAGGCCTTTGTGTGAAAACGGTCATGGTATACTCCTCATCGTTTCCTTCCCCATCTTCCATGTCTCTATCTTCCTTTCATAAGTACGGCGATCTTGCCATGCTCGTGCTCCGCATCGTCGTGGGGGCGGTTTTCATCGGCCACGGTATGATGAAGTTCGGTTCGTGGCAGCAGCCCGCCGAGGGCATGAACATTGTCATGATGATCCTCTCGATCGCGGAACCGGTCGGCGGCATCGCTATTCTCGCGGGCGTACTGACGCAGTGGGCCGCGCTCGGTCTATCGATCATTATGATCGGTGCCATTTGCTTGAAGCAGTTCGTGTGGGGTGGTGCGTTCATGGGCGGTCAGGGTTCGTGGGAATTCGATGCTGTGCTCCTCGGAAGCCTTCTCGTCACCCTTTGCTACGGTGCAGGGAAGCTTTCCTTGGATTGCATGATGCGCAAAGGCGCCTGATCTTGCACAGGTGACCCCGCGTCCCTCGTGGCGCGGGGTTTTCTGTATCCGGCGTAGCTGAGAACAGCGATGAGCAGTGCGTAGTAGAGTAGGATCAGCCAGAGGGGGGTCGTCAGGTCATTCAAGGCGGCGAACGGGAGCGAAGCCGCACCTTCGGCAATGCCGATGATGAGGCGAAGCGGAATATTCGCAATGAATGCAATTGGGAGGCCTATGCCCAGTGGCGAGAGGATTGTCGCTAACGCTCCTAGGAGCATGGCCCATGGAATGAGTGGGCCGGCCAAGAGGTTTGCAGGGAGCGCGACGAGCGAGAGGTTACCGAGCGCGTATGCGATCCATGGCGCTGCGGCGATTTGCGATGACAGTGTGAGAGCGACATTTTCCCGCAGTGCGAGCATAGTAGGAATACGTCGGAGGATGTGTTCGAGATGAGGAGATATTTCGAGGATGCCGAGAACGGAGAGGAAGGAGAGTTGAAAGCCAAGATCGCCCGTGAGCAGTTGAGGATTCCAGAGGAGCATCAGTCCTGCGGTCCACAGGATCGTGCGGCGCGCCTGGGACATGCGCCCGGCGTGGAGGGCAAGGACCCCGAGACTCCCCATAATGCATGCACGCACGACCGATGCACTTGCTCCGGTGAAGAGCCCAAAGAGGGCGATGCCTCCGACGAGCGGTAACAGGCGTAGACGTCGCGGGACCCAGAACAGGAGACTTTCGAGGAGTGTAAGGACGATGGCGACGTTCGAACCGGAGACCGCGGTGATGTGCGTGAGGCCGCTCGTACGCAGCGCTTGTGTGAGCGCTTCAGGAAATGATGCTCTCGTACCTGTGAGCAGGCCAACAGCGAGCGATGCTTCGGGCTCCGGGAAGAGCTGGCGAATGCGTCCTTCGATCGTTTCGCGGACAGTGATCAGAATCCCAAAAGGGGAGAGAGGTGCAGAACTCAGGTTTTCGATGCGCGGACCGAACAACGTCGCCTGGATGTTTTTTGTTCGCAGCGATCTATCGTAGCCCTCATATCCAGCAATCTTCAGTTCGCCTGAGAGACGCACGCGCTCACCGTAGGAATACCGCGGCCACATTCTTTGGTCCCGGACCTGTGCCCGTCCATGAAGAACACTTCCGGAGAGCGTCAGGTCGCCGATGATGTAGGCGATCGCCGTGTCGGCGATCTCTGGTGCCTCATCGATACGTCCCTCTAGGACGATCGTTCCTGTGCCTGCCCGCTCTATGTGATTCGGGGGTACCTCGAGTCCGGTTCGCCAGAGGCCGAGCAGACAGACGATGGCGAGGAAACAGCAGAGAGCGATGTCGGACATATGCAGACGCATGGGAACACGATAACGATCGTTCGTGGTGCTGTGGCGGCATGGCATGCCATGCCGCCACTTTTCCGCATGCGGCGGCGGAGCAGTAGGTTCTTAGTCCGCTCGGAATGCCTTCGCCAACGCGATCCATTCCTCCGTTGTCAGCGTCTGCGGGCGGCGCGTTGGATCGATGTCAACCTTTTCAAGGAGGGCAGTGTCGATCGTATTGCGGAGCATCTTTCGCTTCTGACCGAAGCCGACTTTGAGGAGTTTCAGGAGTGCATCGATGGTCGGGCCATCGGCTAAGGGTTTTTGAAAGCAGTCGATGTGGAGCACGGATGAATCGACCTTTGGTGGGGGGAGGAAGGAGGAGGAGGGTACGTGCCGGACGATCGAAGGTTTCCCAAAGAGCGAGACGACGACCGTGAGCAGTCCGCGATCGTCTTCATCGCAAATTCGTTCGGCCACCTCGCGTTGGATCAGGAGCGTGACGAGCGTTGGTGCACGTGGGCTCTCAAGGAACACGTGGCGCAGCAACGGGGATGTGATGTGGTAGGGGATGTTCGCGACGATCTTGTAAGGGGTGGTGGGGAAATCGACATGCAGTGCGTTCCCTTCGATGATTGTGAGCGGTTTCCCTGATCCGATGAAGGACTTCAGGAGTGGAATGATCCGTGCGTCGAATTCGATTGCCTCGACGACTGCACCTGCTTGCAGCAACGCCTCGGTCAGCACGCCGATTCCAGCGCCGATTTCGACGACTGACTCGCCGGGGGTAATGCGTCCACTCTCGACGATCGCCCGAAGAACCTCCTCATCGATGAGGTAATGCTGGCCGAGGTTGGTATTGAGCGTGAGCCCAGCCGCCCTGCAGAAGCCTGTAACGCGTTCTCGGAGGTTCATGTGAGCAGGGTAGCATCGATTCTTTCAAAAAAGCCTCCGACTTAATGTGCTCTTAAGGAATTCGACGTATCATGCTGTGGTGAATCGTATTGTTGCTGTCTTCATCGTTCTCCTTCTTCTGGGGGTCGGCCCGGTCGATGCTTTTGCATATCGTGCCCCGCCGGGAGCGGTTGTGAAAATGTCTCGACGAGAAATACGTAGAGTACAACGCATGCGTCGGGCGTCATCTTCCAGCAGTAGTCGTTCATCTGTCCGAACTCGCTTTTCATCGTCACAATCGTCATCGTCCGTTCGTGCCAGCAGGATAGATCCGGCGCCTGATTTGACGGTCCGATCGAATTTTCTGCTGCTCGGGGAAGCGACCCCAGTTCTTGGTGCGGTCGATTTCTTCGCCGCGCAAGAGCCGATCGATGTCGATACCATTCGTGTCCGTTTTTCCAGCGACCCGTCATCGATCCAGCAAGTGCGTGTGTATGCACAGGCCGATGGGGCACTCCTCGGCACGTCGTTCCGGGACGGTTCTGGCGACTACGAGATCGCTGTGAAGCCGGGAACGTTGATTCTTCCTCACCGGGCAGAGGAGGGTGTCTACGTTCGTGCCCTCATGAAACCGGCAGATAGTGGAGCTTCTGGTGGGCAAATTGTCCAAATCGAACACGTTGAGATGGACGGCGATGGTGTATGGAGCGATACCGACTACACGGTGACGTCGACCGAAACCTTTCTTCAATTCGAAACAACGCCGGCCGTCATCACTGGCTTTAGTTCGGCAACGTCGATGTTCTCTTCGGCATTCGTGCCCGGCTCGTCCGTGACGCTGTGGGATTACGATGTCTCTGCACGCTCGACGGATAACGACTTCGAAGTAGCGCTCAACTCGATCACGTTCCGTCTCGCGAAATCTTCGGATGTGTCGCTCAGCGACGTTGAACTATCGGTCCCTGGCGGCGGTGTTTCGACATCCTGCACGGTGTCGACCGGAACAATTGTCTGCAATGGTATCCCTGAAAGCGTCGGAGCAGTCGATAGTACGAAGCGTTTGCGCCTTACGGCCGATGTGACGCTCGCACCGGGCGCCACGAACCCGTTCCTCCAAGCGACGCTCCAGGAAGCGGGGACACCGTCGAACCCAGGCGATGTCGAATGGACCGATGGGCACTCGACCTACGACTGGCTGCCCTTCGAGGAGCCGGTTGCACGGGGAACGCTGTACCAATAATCGATTAGAGCAACTTGAGCGGTGCAATACTGAGTGCAAACGTCTTCTTCTGGCCGTTGTCGAACTTCACATCCACGACGTCACCACGCTTGGAGATCACAGTGCCTTTGCCGAATGAGGGATGCTCGACGCGGGACTGGATATCGATATGACTATCCTGCTGCACGGAGTCTTCGTTCGTATCTTGATTGAATTCGATATCGCCTTGCCTGAACGGCATGACGCTGCCTCGGCTTCGAGCTTTCTGCATGCCCGATTGCCCGGCCCATGCGAAGGCCGAGAGCACGTCGTCGCTGCGGCGTTCCACGGTGTCATCCGGCAGATCATCAAGGAAACGGCTGGGTGCAGTCGCCTTTTGTTCACCCCAGAGGTACCGCTCGGTTGCGAAGAAGAGGCGGAGGTACGTCTTCGCGCGTGTCATTCCCACGTACATGATGCGTCGTTCTTCTTCGAGTTGTTCCTTGTCGTAGACCGCGTTGCTGTGCGGGAAGAGTCCTTCCTCGCAGCCGACGATCATCACGTGCTCGAACTCAAGACCTTTACAGAGGTGAAGCGTCATGAGAGTCAGCGCGTCACCGCCCTCTTCGAGCTTATCGACTTCAGACACAAGTGCGGCTTCTTCGAGGAAGCTGAGGAGTGAGGCTTGAGGCTCAAGAGCGTCGTATTTGTGCATGACGGTGAGCAGTTCTTTCACGTTCTGCCAACGTTCTTCGCCATTCTCCTCGTCGCCTTCGGTCAGCCACTTCTCAATGCCAACGGCTTCGAGCAATTCTTCAGTCAGTGCGCTCACGACGACCTGGGTCGAACGCATCTTGAACCGGTCGATGATGCCGACGAACGTTCGGACGCGTTCCTTCGCTCCTTGGTCGATATCCATCACCGAGTCGATGTCGCGGAGCGCATCCCACAGTTGCATGCCCCGCGTGGATGCGTGGACCTGGAGCCGCTCGAGTGTGCGCAGACCAATCTTCCGTGCCGGGACGTTGATGATCCGTAGGACCGAGAGTGCGTCGTAGGGGTTGGTGATTGCGTACAAATACGCGAGAACGTCCTTCACTTCCTTGCGGAGGTAGAACTTCAATCCGCCGAGGATGCGGTAGGGGATGCCCATGCGCATGCAGGCTTCTTCGAATACGCGGGACTGCGCGTGCGTGCGGTAGAGGATGACCTGCTCACGCAAATTCACACCCTCAGCCTGTACTTGCCGAATCGCCTTCACGGCCTCCTCTGCTTCCTTCCGTTCGTTCGCCACCTGATGGACGATGACCTTCGGTCCGTTGTTCCGTTCGGTCCACATCTTCTTCTCCGGGCGGTTAGGGTTCACCGAAATCACTTTGTCCGCGCTGCTGAGGATTTGCTGCGTCGAGCGGTAGTTGCGTTCAAGCTTGATGCGTACGGCGTCCTTGTACTCGCGCTCGAACTCCAGGATGTTGCGGATGTCCGCACCACGGAAGCCGTAGATCGATTGGTCTGGGTCGCCGATGACGCAGATGTTGCGGTACTTCTCAGCGAGAAGTGAGATGAGCAGGTACTGCGCGTGGTTCGTGTCTTGGTACTCGTCGACGTGGATGTAGCGCCAGGTTTCTTGGTACCGATCGAGTACGTCAGGGCATTCGCGGAAGAGCCTCACGGTCTCGAGGATGAGATCGTCGAAGTCGACGGCGTTCGCCTGGCGCAGT
>CAYQJY010000044.1:0-8635 GCA_964418005.1 uncultured Candidatus Peribacteria bacterium | reverse complement strand
TGCCACTCCATACTGTGTGTGCGGCATTGAGACATCGACAATCGTTGCCCCCATTCCTTTATATGTCTCCACCGCTGCCCGCACCGCGCTCTCAACTTCCGGATTGAGACCCTTCTCCAAATACTCTCTCGGCAGACCGATCCGCATACCCTTCATGGAGCCCTCCAGGGAGGCTGCATAGGAGGGGACTGGCACATCGGGAGTTGTTCCATCGAGCGGATCTTTTCCGGCGATTGCCTGGAGGACCATTGCGCAGTCCTCCGCTGTCTTACAGAGAGGCCCGATCGTATCGAGCGAGCTGGTCATTGCGATGACGCCGTAGCGGCTCACGCGTCCGTAGGTCACTTTGAGTCCAGTACAGCCCGTGAGTGCAGCCGGCTGACGAATCGATCCGCCTGTATCTGTGCCCGTTGCAAACAAGCATTCATCCGCCGCGACGCCTGCTGCGGAGCCTCCACTGGAGCCTCCAGGAACCCGGGTTGTATCCCAGGGGTTCTTCGATGGACCGTAGCAGGAGGACTCCGTGGAGGATCCCATGGCGAACTCGTCTGTGTTGGCATGGCCGAGACTGATCGCTCCTGCTTCTTTGAGTTTCCGTGTCGTCGTGGAATCAAATGGAGGAGTGTAATCCTTTCCGCCCTTCACACCACGGAGGACATTGGAGGCCACCGTGGAGGGGACTCCTTCTTCACAGAAAATATCCTTGGTGAGGTAGGGGATTCCCGCAAGAGGGGATTGGTACGTCGATCGATCGGTATCAATTTTTTTCGCATCCTCCAGGGCTCGGTCGAAAGTTCTATGGATAACTGCATTCAACTTTCCATCGACTGACTCAATGCGATCGATGCACGATCGCACCAAATCTGTAGCCTTCACGGAGCCGTCATGGAGCCTCCGGGAGGCCTCCGCGACCGTCAATGTATGGAGGGGGTTCATATCAATTTGAAGTGCTAACTTGCCCTGAGCTTGTCGAAGGGTGGGCGGAAGGAGTTTCGATCTGGTGTTCGCGGATGGGCAGGGGACTCGTTGTGAGGAGGGCGTCCGGTGCGGCGTGGTCACTCCGGATGGAGTCCTCCCTGGAGACGTTCTGGAGGCCCGTCACTTGTGCGGTGGGCTCCACGGAGGAGGTATCGACCTTGCTCAGCGTTTCAATGAGTTCGAAAATGCCGCCAAGATCCTTCGTAAACTTCACGACTTCGTCGTCCGTGAGTGCTAAACGGGCGAGTTTTGCCACATGCCGAACGTCCTTTTCCGTCAAAGACATGCGCAGAGCATAGTGAGTCAGGCCGCTGAGTTCCAGGTATACTTTCGCGGTGCACGTACACCGACTCCAAGGCCGAAAAGTGAATGCCCTCCTTCAGCGAAAAGGGAGGACGTGGAAGGGGCAGGGGATGGTGATCCGCTGGATGCCGGGAATACCGTCGTCGAATGGTCGACCGAAACCTCTGCCAGAAGGCATCTACCTTGGGACGTTTGCATCTGCATCGCTCGATAAATCTGCCGTTCGGCGTAATCGCATGCGCCGCCGTTGTCGTGAGGCACTTCGCTTGACCGTTGAAGCACTCCCAGAAAGGCCATCCGTCCAGTTGTTGGTAACACCTCGCACGGCTAGTCTGGACGCCGCATTCGAGGAGCTTCTGCACGAAGCAGAAGCGTTTTTCTCCCACCTCCGTTCATGACTCCAACCCCCGCAAAACCATCGTCCCGCATTCTGGATTTCCTGATTATTGCACTGCTTGCGTTTCTGATCTCGCAGTACCTCTTCCCGAAATTCTTCGGCAAAGAAGATTCTACCGAAACGAAGCCAACCGTGGAGGTCTCCATGAAGGACTCCACACTCATTCCGGGCCAGGATCCTGAAATTCTCATTCGCAATCACCTTTCCGTCGCGCTGAACTTACCGCTCTGGTGCCCTACTCCACCCGTTGAGATCGCGTTCCTGGGTAGCGAAACAACTGGCTCCGGTTCTGCCGTCGAGGCTGGTGAGCCCCTCGCGGAGTGCATCGTCATCAGTGAAATCCCATCAGGGGAGTCGGCCACGCTGAGCCTTGCCCCATGGAAGTACACAGCCTTCAAGCAGCAGGGGAATTATCTGTTAACCTTGAAGGCCGAGAGCGCGTCGGGCGCTATTCGTCAGACAATTGCAGCGAGCGTCTCGCCGCAGAGCGGACTCGGGAAAATCTACACGACGTTCATCATTCGCCCCTTCCTGAACTTCCTCGTGTTCGTCGCGTCGATCCTGCCGAATCACGGCTTGGGTGTTGCAATTATTCTTCTCACGCTCGCGGTCAAAATTCTCCTGTTCATCCCCACACAGCACTCGCTGGAAGGGCAGAAAAAGATGCAGCTTTTGCAGCCGCAAATCGAAGCGGTACGAAAGAACTACGCCGACGACGCAGTGAAAATGAACCAGGAAATCATGAAGCTCTGGAAGGAGAATAAGATCAATCCGTTCCAGTCGTGTCTGCCGCTTTTGCTCCAATTCCCGGTGCTCATCGGGCTCTTCCACGTCATTCGCGACACGCATAATTTGGCATTCTCACGCCATCTTCTGTACGGCTGGTTTGCGGGAATCGATTGGACGTTCGATACGGCCTTCCTCGGTCTCGATCTCACGAATCCGCATGCGTGGATCTTCGCGCCGTTGCTTGTGATCATGCAGTTCATCCAGATGAAATTGACCTTCTACATCGCCGACAAAAAGAAGGCGAAGAAGATCGACGAGGCGGTACATCAACCCGATAATCCGCAGGACATGCAGCAGAAAATCATGCTCTACGTGCTACCGCTGATGATCGGATTCTTCTCGTTCCAGGTGCCCTCCGCAGTGTCCCTCTACTGGGGCGTTTCAACCCTCTTCGCTATTGGGCAGCAGCTGATTGTGAATAGAGAACACCTGAAGGTGAAGGCGTGAGCTGTCGGTTGAGAGAACGCATTTTTTGGCTGGGAGAGGCCGAAGAGACCGAAGAAGCCGACGATACCGAAGAAGATACAAGAAACCATTGTATGGTCGTTGTATGCATTTTCGACCTCATGAAAAACTGATTGCGTGGCGCGAAGCCTACAAATTGTGCTTAAAAATTTATGACGTAAGTCGTACATTTCCCTCACATGAGAATTTCGCTTTGACATCTCAAATGAGACGGGCAGCTACGAGCATTCCCTTAAATATTGCTGAAGGTAACGCGAAAACTTCGAAGAAAGATCGATGCAAATTTTTTGAAATTGCCGCAGCTTCCTTGGAGGAATTACATTGCTGTTGTCGTATTTCTGCCGATTTGAAATACATTTCAGATGAGGTATTTGTGGCGCTTGATGACCACATTCAGCGTACGAGCTCACTCATTTCTGCGCTGATGCGATCATTGCGCTTTTCCTCGGTCTCCTCGGCGTCTTCGGCCTCCGTTATCCGATCGTAACGTCCTTGGAGAGGTACACGTCCTGGATCTTGTGGAGGATCTCCACGGCTTCGTCGAAGGGCTTTGTGAAGACCTTTCTGCCAGCGATAAGGCCTGCACCACCAGCGCGCTTGTTGATGACGGCAGCCGCGCACGCATCCTCCAAATCTTTCTTTCCGGAGGCCCCTCCGGAGGAGATGAGCGGGATTCTTCCGGCGTAGCAGTGGAGCACTTGGAGGCGCGTGCGATCGATTGGGTTTTGCGTCGTGAGGCCCTTCAATGCGCCGGGGTCCGTCGCCCCGTAGCTGCCGCTTTGCGAGAGTGCTTTGAACCCTCCGTCCGTTGTTGGGAGTTTTTGTTTGATGATGTCCGCGCCGATCGTGACGCCCAGGTGTACGGCCTGCGCTGTGAGGTCTGCGGCCGTGTGGTAGTCCATGGAGGCCCTCTTAAAAGCCGGGTTCCGCAGGTAGCACCAGAGCACTGTGAAGAGCCCTAATTCATGGGCTTCTGCGAAGGCTTTGCTCACCTCTTGGATCTGCCGTCCGCTCTCGGCGGAACCGAAGTACACCGTTGCGCCCACGCCGACCGCGCCCATATTTTTTGCCTGCTTCGGACTGCAGAACATGATTTGGTCGTGCTTGTTCGGGTAGGTGAGGAGTTCGTTGTGGTTGAGTTTCACGATGAACGGAATCTTGTGTGCGAAGCGTCGCGAGACCGACGAGAGCACGCCGTATGTCGAGGCGATCGCGTTGCAGCCGCCGTCCAGTGCGAGCCGTACGAGGTACTCCGGGTCGAATGCTTCCGGCACCGAGCCGAAGCTCGCAATGCCCGAATGCTCGACGCCCTGGTCGACGGGGAGGATCGAGAGGTAGCCTGTGCCGCCGAGGCGGCCGTGGCGGTAGAGGGACCAGAGATTGCGCTGCACGGCGCTCGAACGGTCGCCGCTGCGCAGTGTTTCCCGCACCGTTCGCATGCTGGGGACGTGCAAAAATTGCTTCGAGAGGAGGCATTCGTGCTTGAGAAGGCTTTTGTTGGGCCCAAGGAGGGCTTCTAAGGCGGCCAGGCTGTGTTTTCTGCTCATGGATGGCTTTGGGGACGTATCGAAGGACGGCAGCGATTATGGGCCGTTTATAGGGCTCCTACAAATGGTGCGGGTTGCTTGAAACACGACTCGGCGGCGCGTAGCATTCGGCGGCTCACTCGGGAGAGAATGGGTGAGTGCGTTGGGGGTTGTCGGTCTCGTCTCTTTTGCCGGCAACCCCTTTTTTCGTGTCCAAGGCACAGTGCTTGACAGTGTTCGTCGAATGAGAATACTGCCCGCGGTTCATTTTTCACCAGCGGCGTAGGCACGGAGCATGCGACGGGTGGTGGAACAAAAAAGGAGTGTAGCTATGAACGTGAATCGTGTTGTTGATCCAGGTGCATCGGAGTTCGTTGTAAAGAAAGGGGAAACGGTTGAGTTCCGCGGGCTGTCTTTGGAGCTCGTTGATACCGAGTTCCATCCGCTCTTCCTGCGGATCAATGATCAGCAGGTATACTGGCCGCTGGTCCAGCACCCTGCGGTCGAGGACCGTAAAAACGGTGCGCAGCCCAATGCGGCGACGAAAGTCGCCCAGTACACCATTCGCGGCTTTGGTCAGTTTCTACTGACCCGCCGCAACGGCGGTATGGTGTTCAAGGTGATGCGGCTGGCTACGCCGGCGAAGGCCGGGGCCGTTCTTCTCGTTGCCTAATCCCCTCGCTGGTTTGAACCCGCCCTCACGCGCGCGTCGCGTGGGGGCTTTTTTGGCTTGCAACGGAGCTTTGCATACGTACAGTGCCCCAAGCTCTTTGGCATGGAAACGCCGCGTGGCGTCAGTGGCCTTTGAGTATGCCCCGCTTCTTCTGGAGGAATGTGCGATGAAAAAATCCCTTCCGTTAGTGCTGCATCTCGATACTGCGACGCGTCTCTCGATGTGGTCGTGCACACTCGAACAACGAGGACCCTTTCAGTGCGTTGTGTTCCGCAAGGATCGCAGCTCGCATGAGCACGTCTTCATCATCGATCAGGCCGCGGATGACACGTGGGGACTGTATGTCGATGACGACTCCGCACAGTTTCTCTGCGTTGTCACAATGCACAGTTCCACGCACGTGACGCTCGAAGACCATATCGTCGCGTACAGCAAAGCGCGAGCACTCGAGGCAGCGCTCGTCTTGTAATTCGTTTCCGAGCCACAAGGCTCCTGCAGGGGGATGGCCCCTGCAGATTTTTCGCTGTGGCTCGGTCAAAAGAAATATCTTGACGACACACAAAAATGAGGAGAATACTGGCGCATCGTTCTTTGGCATCGAGCAGCCGGCTTCGGCTGCACTGAAGAACATGGAGCTGCACAAAGGAGAAGCAGCATGTCTGCGACGACGTTGTTACGTTGCCCTCGCGAAAAGGTTTTGGAACCTGCTACAAGGCGGGAACTGAAACCGAAGAGGCAAGTCTATCACTGGGGATACCTTCTCCAGGTCGACGGTGATGGAACGGCCATTCGCACTGGTGACAAGGAAATTCCTCTCCGCAACGGTCACATTCATCTGGATTACAAGAAGCGCGGCCCTCAAGAGGTGATCGTGAAGAAGCGGAAGGGCACCGTGGTCTTGGAATTCCCGATGATTGTCGGGACAGTTGACTAGTACTAGTTGTAGGAAACAAGGAAACAGAAGAGAAGTGTGCAGCAATACCTTGCCGGTCGTGGTCCCCCTTGGGCTACGACCGGTTTTTTTGGTGCACAAAAAAGCCGCAGGGCGAAGGGTGAATCCTTCAACGCCTGCGGCCGCAAACATGGAGCGAAGCGCCTCCGTCGTCATGCAAGTCGGGCGCCGCGCGTATCCAGCTGGCGAATGCTGGTTTCGGTCGAGTGTTGCAGATCAGGATCACGGTTGTACGATCTGGGACTCAACCTGATGCCTCACCCCCTTTCAGAACGAGGAAAGAAACACGGACACACAAAATTTGTGGTTCTTCATCGTGAGCCTCCTTATGGCTCAAAAAGGCGGTGGAGCACTGTCGGTTTCCCGTCAGTGCCACTGAACGCATTCCGGCCACAACACGCTGTTGTGAAGGAAGCTGCTCCGATTATCCGCACACGATTTTCTTTTCGCAAGATCTCTTTCGTCAACAAACGGATCTGCAATGGGTGATGGAAATAATCCAGGGTGGCGACGAATCACCACCCTGGAAATGCCTCATTCTCTCTCTGTTTGGAGAAATGCTAGTGAGATTGCTTGGCCGTCGCAGGGCGGTGGAAGTGCCGTGGGGTGTGGCCACCGTTTTTTTCTTCAGCGGTCATCACAACGGTGTCCTGCATGCTTTGACCTTGTAAGCGGAGCCGAAAGAGTTTTTCCTCGGCCCGTTGCCTTTTTTCCTCGGTCAATTCATGCTCCTTGAGTGTCAACTCCAGGCTGGCGATCTCAGTTCTGCGCTTGTTCGACATCGATTCACTCTCCTAAAGAGGCACCTGCACCATCCGCATTGTCCACAATGCGGCACATGGCAGGTCCGTATGTTTATCGACGGTGCTTTCAACGAGCGACGAGCTCCGCGAGATGCCATTCCTTTCAATCGGACAAGAAAATCCTCTTCCCAGCGCCAGTCCTTGTCAATCCTCTCATTTTGGCTTCCTCCAGGGCTCCCTTTCACTTGCATGCGAAAGATCGGAGGCGTAGACCATACCCCTCCGACACGGACGCATGGAGCGTCCGCCCGACGGAGGTTTGGCTCTAAAAGGAATTTGGCCATGCGAAAGTTCTTTTCTCCAAAGCTGGATTCATCGTGGTACGAGGCGCGCACACTATTCTCCAGTGTGCTGTCTCGTGCGGGTGCCTCACCTATCCTGGTGGCAGATGTGCAAGAAGGTCTGCTCTCACGGTCACTGGAGCGCCAGCGCCAGCGCGAGGAACTCCGTCGTGTATCGCAAGATCATACGTCGGAGCGAAAACGATCCTGATCCATTCGGATCAGGTATCACTCTTTGGGCCCGGGCACATTGTGCGCCGGGTCCCTTTTTTCGTGTCGTGAGATCCGAATTCAAAGGATTCGGGGCGGCTTTCGCCGCCCCGTTTCCCAGCTTCTTTCTTGCCTATGCGTACTGCTTGGTCAGCTCCGGCGCCAAGTGGGCGAGCGAGCCGCTTCGCAGTTTGCTAGCGTCGGGCATGTGCCCGATGAGGGCAATGGCTGCGGCGAGGACCAAGCCCTTCTTGCGACGGGCGAATTTCGGAAGGTGCCGGTTATCGATGCTTGACTGCCGGCTGCTCAGCGAACGATCCTTGTAATTGCGGCGATGCATTTTCAACTCCTTAGAAGCTGGGTGCTGCATCCGTGGGTAACGGATGCCCCGTCCTATCCAGAGTGACGTACTCTGAATGCGGGTCTCACAACACGGTGCTGATAAAAGATCCTTATATGTCATAATATAATAAATAATCTAAATGTCAATAGACTCCCTTTCCGCAGATCTCTGCGCTATTCTGTAGATGTGCCCCTCAAGCTCTACAACACGCTTTCGAAGAAGGAGCAAGAATTCGTTCCCCTCGATCCGGCGGGGAAGCGCGTGACGATGTACACGTGCGGACCCACCGTGTACGGCCGCATCCACGTCGGAAATTTTTCCGCGTTCCTCATGGCGGATTTTCTCCGTCGATGGTTGGAGACGGGGCACGAGTACAACGTCATTCACGTGAAGAACATCACCGACGTCGGGCACCTCGTCGCCGACAGAGACAGCGGCGAAGATAAAATCGAAAAACAAGCACGCGAAGAATTCGGATCGATCACGCACGAGACGGTGCTCAAGGTCGCGCGGTCGTACGAGAGTTTGTATCGCAGTGACGAAGCGCTGCTTGATCTCCTCGAACCGTTCCAGCGTCCACGTGCGAGCGAGTACGTCGAGCAGATGAAGACGATGATCGAGGCGTTGCTTGAAAAAGGATTCGCGTATGCGACGAAGGACGGCATCTACTTCGACGTGACCTCGAAAACGCGCATGCCGTACGGCTCGCTCTCCGGCAACACACTTGACAACATTGTTGCTGGAGCGCGTGTGGATGTGAATGAAGAGAAGAAGCATCCGGCGGATTTCGCGCTTTGGAAGTTCTGCGTCGGGATGAACGAGCACCATGCGCTGCGCTGGCCTAGTCCTGGCCTTTCGAAGGGGGATGCCGTCGAAGGGTTCCCGGGGTGGCACATCGAGTGCTCCGCAATGAGT
>CAYQJY010000043.1:0-8983 GCA_964418005.1 uncultured Candidatus Peribacteria bacterium | reverse complement strand
ATTCTGCATAGCATTTCGTCTCTCGTGGTGGAAAAAAGGGATAGTCGAATCATGGATTGCGTGCAGCGTGTTTCTCGTCCTCTCACTCTTAACGAAATCCAGTGCATTGCCACTCTTAATTCCTTTGTGTGTAGCGTTGCTCCTGCGATCCGATTCGTTACGACAACGCTGCTTGAATGCTGTGTTCTTGTTCGCCCCGCTCCTCGTGGTAATTGGTGGAACATTCTTTGTTCGTGTAGTTGTCCAGGGTCAGGGCGATCTCGTGCCTGTGTGGGTTTCGCAGGGGCTACATGTGAAGAATTTCCCGGCGGCGTATTACACGTTCAATCCGTGGCAAATGTTGCTACATCCCTTCAATCACAACTGGATCGATGCAGAGCGTCGGCAATATTTGTGGGAGTACTGTTTCCGTTCGGTGTTCTTTGGGGAATGGGAATACCAATCGCTGCGCAGTGGTGCGACTCTTCTTCTGACGAGCGCCTTATTGCTTCTTCCGATCATCGGATGGGGAATTGTTCGATCGCTCTGGAAGCCAAGAAAAATAGATTGGATATTGCTATCGCTTTTGGTGGTATCACTTCTTGCATTGGCATGCTTCCGCTACCTGCATCCGAATAGTTCAAATCAGGAAATACGGTACGTGTCGTTCGTATTGATTCCGATTGCATACTTCCTCGCGCGCGGATCCAGCCCGGCGCCGTTGAGATTTTTCTCGTTGTTCGTGATGAGTGTTGTGTGCGTAGTGTCGATTATTTTCCTCGTGATCGTGTCCTGGCAAGCTCGCTGATTACGGACGGAAGAAGGGCGAAAGAAAAGAAGAAACTGTATTGGTGATTTCAACGAATATCGATGCGAAGATGCCCGGCCGAGATTTCCCCTCTCTGCGGAAATATTCGTGCACGTGTATACACGTGAGGACAAATGTTGTGGTTTGGAGCGTAGCAGTGAAGACGGATCGACCGCTCAGCTCGAGGAGGAAGTCGATTACTGGTTGGCCTCCGTACGCGAGCAGATCGAATAAGTTGAACCAAAAGAGGAACGACGAGAGTAGATGGAGGACAATCCCTCGCCTTCCCGTGACAATGAGTGGTAATGCGAGTGCAATATACGCGAACATGTAGCGTTCGTGCATTTGAGTGAGCAGTATAAAGAAGGCATAGCTCGCGAGAGCGCACGCGAGCATCACCGCGAGTGCGAAGTTTTTCTCATTCCCTTTTGCGGGTTTGAGCATGTGGCGAAGCGAGGACACAGTCCACATAAATGCCAGTGCAAAAAGCAAAAAGCCTATCCTGCGATACTGGATGATTCCCAGGAAGAGCTGTGTGTCGTCACGGTTCGTTCCACAGCCGTAGAGGCTGTACCATAAGTTGAAAGCATTCTGTGTGATGTTGCTGAAATGCACTCCGACCGCCTGGTTGTAGACACCCATTGCTTGCGGAAGCGTACCTCCGATAACGAAAGGAATGAGCACGAGGAACGTGAAGCCGATCCCGCCCGCAACATAGCGAAGGACGCTCTTGTACCCGCAAAAGAGCACTATAGTCGAAAGCATGAGGAACACGGGCGCTGCCTGAGGCTTGAGAAGGCATGCCGCAGCCGTCAATACACCGGCCCACGTCCATTGTTTTCGTGATGCGGCGAATGCAGCCGCGAATGCGGCAAATGTATAGATGCTATCAGTTTGTCCCCAAATGGCAGAATCGTGAATCGCTGCCGGGTGTAACGCATAGAGCGTCGCCCCCACGAGTCCGGCGGTCACGCTCCATCGTTTGAGGAAGAAGAATGCAAGAGTCGTTATGCCGAGATCCGCGAGAATCGCCGGCAATTTTATGATCACATGGAACGTGATCGTTGTATCGTCGAACGTCGGCGACCAGATGGCTTGGTAGAATTTACCTGCTGTAGCGAAGATGATGATCGACAGAGGAGGATAACTCGGGAGTTGGTTGCCGTTCAGTTGTTCAACATATGATCGTGCGATACCGAGAATAACCGCACTCTTCGTCCACAGTTTGTTGACGGACATGTCGTAACTGAAACCCGGATGGTCAGCCCATGCTATGCGTACGGCGAAGCCAACGAGCAGAATCGTAAGGAGTCGCGGAAACCATGTGGGTAAAGAGAGGATTCCCGTCACCGAGAATGCGTACGCCACGATGAGGGCAAACCCCGCTATCGAGAAAAGCGTCGATGCCGAGGAGGCGTCGGGGTAGGCGGATTGCACCAAAAAATGGAGCGCAGTGAAGGCACATAGTAGTGCGATCACGATGCAGGTCCGCGTCGTGAACGCGTACCACGGCGTGCGTCGTTTCTTCTTCATAACGTGCGCAGTAGTGTACGCCGCTTGCGGACGCTATGATCTCGCCATGCGACGGCGGTTATTGCAGGGTACACGTTTCCTTGTTCGCTACTGGGATCTCGTCGTCGTGGTGGTAGTACTGGCAATCTCCTTCGCAGTGCAGATGCGCTATCTGCATCTTGCGGCGGCTCCGGGAACGGACGAAGGAGTGCATGTGGAAGCGGGTCGCATGATGCTTGAAGGGTACGTACCGTACCGCGATTTCAGTTACCTCCATCCGCCGGTGTTGCCACTTTTTGCAGCGGCAGGACTGTCCGTGTTCCATGGAATGTACGGAGTACGCGTAGTATTTCTGCTGCTGAACACGCTGAGTCTGGGGTTGCTTTTCGCGGTTATTAGGACGCTTACGAAGGACCGTGGCGCGGCATTGCTCGCCTTGGCATTCATGCTCACGTATCACGAAATGCTCTTCCATGATTGGCGTTTCCTCGCGTCCCGCCAACTATCCAATGTGTTCGTTATTGCATATTTCTATCTTGGAGTCACGCGTCTGCGTGGCGCGCGGTTATCCAGGGGGTTCTTGCGCTATTGGCAAGCCTGACGCTCTTTCCAGCCTTTCTGAATGTCGCCGTCCTCTCGGGTGCACTTGTACTGTCAGATGAGAAGCCTTTCTCTGCCGCCAAGCGGTACGGATGCATCCTCTTTTTGTGCGTCGTGGCGATCGCGTTGACGCTTCTCATTCCCGGTGCGTTCGAGCGCCTTGTACAATCGCACGCCGAAGTCGCGGGGGATGATCGATTCCAGCGTTTTCTTTGGCTTTTCAAATCGACTGGCCCGAACATTCCATTGTACTTCATAGGCATCACTGGACTTCTTTTTGGTACTGCCGTCCGCCCGACCTTATTGCCGTTTTCCGTCGCAGGTCTTGCGATGATCGGGCTTTTGCTCATACCAGGCGAATTCCTTCCGCACTACGTAGTGACCGCCGAGATAGCGCTAGCTCTGGGCGTCGCATTTTTTTCGCTTGTGCTTGGCAGTATTTTGCCTATGCAATTTGCAAATTACGGTGCTTGGGTGATGTTACCGCTCTTTGTTGTACATGCGTCACTGTCGTTGCCTTCACTCCTGCATGAGTGGGTTGATGATCGTAGTGTCGGGTTCTGGGAAAACGTTGAACTTCTCAAAACTATGCCGGAGCCTGTGCTCATGTTTCAAGAGCCGATATATGCAATCGAGGCGGGTAAGCGCATTACGCAGCACTACTACCGTGCGGGACGACAAGTGTATGGGCCGTGGTCGATCGACGTATTCCGGGAGCTTGGGTCTCGTTCGTGCACCATAGCGCTTACGGGTTGGGATCATTCGTTCGTCCCGGACGACGTGGAACGCCTATGGGAAGGTATGTATGAAAAAGTGCCGAGCAACACGTGGGATGGCATCTATTTGACCCATAACTCCGGATGCGACGAATGAAAATAGCGTCGGGCATGAAGAAAAGGGGATTGGCACCACCACGGTCGGAGCTGCTCCTTTACGGTGGGTTAATTGCCGGCATTGTTCTCGGTGTTGTGTGGTTTTCCGTTGTGTTGTCATTCCCCAACGTCTACCGCGGCAGAGTGTGTTGCGATTCCACGACGTACATAAGTATCGCGAACGGAATTCATTCGCTTCGCGATGTTGTGACTCAGGCGGGATATCGGACCGTCGGTTATCCGTTGTTTCTCTCGTTGAACCGCATGGCGTTCGGATGGCTTTCGGATTGGCTGGATGCTGCCGCATGGGTCGAAATAGTGCTCTTTATGGCGGTTGGTTTCGCCTGGTTTAGGCTGCTTCGAAAGACGAAGAAGTTCTCGGATACTGTTCTCGGACTCTCCTTTTTTTTGATCCTTTCGATGCCCGCACTTGTCGCTTTCGCCGCGTTACCTCTCACCGATACCTATGCGACAGTAGCGCTTTACGCATCGTTCGGATTGCTTGTGTTCGCGCATCGCGATTCTAGGCGTGGTGTTATTTCAATAGCGGGAATCTTTCATGGGGCATTACTCGCCCTCGTTCCGCTGTCGCGCCCACCGCTCTTGTTTCCGGTACTACTTTTTTACGCTTTGTGGGCATCTGCATTCTGGCGAAAGCCCAAACTGTACCTGTTTTTTCTCTCTGCATTCACATTTGTACTATGTCTCTTTCCGCGCACATATTACTGCTCCACATACGAGCATCGACTTTGCTTTATCCCGACGAACGACCAACGGCATTTTGTGCACATGGGAGCATATTGGGGCAATAGAGGTGCTCGTACATATGGGGTTTTAAAAGATATCGACCCCTTCGATGGATATCAGTACACGCTGCCAGATACATTCTTCAACCGTTTTGCTGCGTGTGATCTGGACGGTAGTGCTCCAGTGCTTTCTCAAATGAAATGTCTCGCTGCGAATGCTCCGCTCGTACCGGTGTATGTTTTGAAGAAAACGATTGCGTTTTTTGATCAGAACCACATGCATTCGTATGCAGGATTCATCACGACACCCCATACAGCGTTTTGGTACCGGATCTATAGCGCGAGCTCGTTCGTTGGCTTTTTCGTTTTTTTGTCGGTCGTTCCCGGACAGTGGAAGCGCCAGCGACATTTATTTGCCGCGTCCATGCTACTCTTGTCCTACTACGGATTGACCATTCTTCTCCACATTGAATCGCGTTTCGCATTCCCGCTCGTCCCCGTTGCGCTCTTCTGCTGCACATGGGGGATTGAGGACATGCTTAAACACAAGCGATATGTTTTGCTCACCATCTGCGCGTTACTTGCAGTTGGTTTTTTCGCGCAAATCTATTATTGGGATTCTTACGATCCACTTTTCCTTACCCCGATGGTGCGGCCGGATCCCGTATGGCAGTGGTGATCATTTCTTGCTAGTTCGCAGCGAAGCTGCCTTGGGCATGATTCGCTCGTGCTCTAAAATACGCCTGTGCAACTCAGCGTCGTTCTTCCCTGCTACAACGAAGAAGCGAATATCCGCGCTACCGTGGAGGAAGTGCTTTCGTGGTGCGGTTCACAACCGTTTCGATCGGAAGTCATCGTCGTCGATGATGGATCAACCGATCGTACGCCCGTGATCCTCGGCGAGCTGGATGCCGTACATGCATCTGTTCGGGTCGTGCGCCATCGCGAGAACCAAGGATACGGTTGTGCCGTGCGCTCGGGGTGTGACGCGGCAACGGGCGCATGGATCGCATTCATGGATAGCGACGGTCAGTTTCATATCAACGATCTTTCGTTGCTGTTGCCGCACATGGAATCGTTTGCGTTCGTCGCTGGTCGCAGGCGAAGGCGTGCTGATCCGTTGCCACGTGTTCTGTATGGCAAGATTCTTGCCTTCTTCAATCTTGTTGTGTTCGGGATGTGGATCCGTGATGTAAATTGCGGACTGAAGGTTTTCCGTGGAGATATATGGCAAACAATTCGTCCGGAGCACGGAATTGAGAAGCTCTTCAATGCCGAAATGTTCCTTCGACTGAGGCGTGCGGGTATACCTTGGAAACAAATTGCAGTACCTCATCATCCGCGGCGAGGAGGGATGCCGACCGGTGCATCCGGTAGAGCAATCCAGCGCATGATGAAAGAAGTGGCCGCCCTCCGCAGGGCGATGCGCTAAGGTTTCGTTGGAGTGGCAAGGACATTCGACGCCTCGCACTCCGTGCAATGAAGGTCCCACAATTTGATGATGGCGCGGCGCGTCACTTGATCGTCTGTGAGAGGCTCGTAGTACGTGAATGGTCGGTAGACTTGGTACCCGAGGAAGATCGCGACGGACAGCATGAGGAGACCGAGCGTTCGTTGCTCCTCTTTTACCGGCCAGCGACCGACGTTCCGCAGCGATTCGACGACGATGCCGACGAGGATGAACGAGAAGAGGAGCGGCAGGAAGTAGTGATAGAGGTACATCACGCGATCAATGCGGCTGATCGCACCAAGGTACGCGGCGTAGAGGAACAGGAATGTGCCCAGCTCGAAGTGCAATGGCGATTTCTGCGCGCCGGGAACGATATATGGAGCGACGAAGATAATCGCGCCCAAGAGGACTGACAGCAGTGCGACGCCCCATACGACGGGGTTCGGGACGAGGTAGAGATATCGGTAGGAGTATCCGTCGGGGGTTTCCCAACGGTAATTGATTGTACGGGCGCCGATGGGCCAGAGGAACCATGGACTTCCGTTTTCGTCTGCTTTCGCAAGATCGAGCACAGGAACGCCCGCCTCGTAGTGCGAGACAAACTCGAGTGCGTCGGAGAGAAGCGTGGGGAATGCTAATGGAGAAGAAGTGTTGCCGGCGTCGATGATGTCGCGCGCATCGTCGGACGACTGGTAGTAGCCGCCATCCGGCAACTCCGTGACGACTGTCCGTGCGAGGGAGAAGTGGAGGTACCACACGCCGAAGTACACAACAAAGAACGCAAGTGCCGCGGCAAGAGAGAATTGCGCCAGCTTTCCAAGATCGTCGCGCTTCTTCCACAAGAGGATTGGAATGAGGAGGATAAAGAGGAGCGCGAAGGCTTTCGTCGCGAGCGCGCAGGCGAACGCTGCGCCGAAGAGCACACCGAAATCAGTGAGGCGCTTGTTGTCCGTACTGCGAAGCAACAAAAGGAATGCAAAGACCGTGAGAGCGCAGAAAAAGAGCATCGTTGAATCGAGCATTGCCGAGCGCGCATGAACGATCAGCGCATTATCGAAGACGTAGAGCAGCGTCAGAAGCAGTGACCACAGCGACCGTCGTGTGAGGACGAAGAAGATGCCGTACAGCACGGGAACCGTGAGCCATGCGAAGAGCACTGGAAAGAGACGGTATCCCGTGAAATCGAATCCATGAGGAGGTTCTGTGGCGTAGTCGGTCGTGATGAACTGGTTGTCTTCGGCGTTGCGATCGAGAATGACTTCACCTGCGGCAATGAGCAGTTTTCCGAGTGGGGGGTGCGGTTCCATGAAGAACACGCCGTTCAGGTACTTCTGCGCACTCGCGATGTGGTAGTTCTCATCCCAGAAGAGCGCAGTGGGGTTCGAAAATCCGTGGATAATCGTGACGTAGGAAAGGACGAGGAGGAACGCCAGCGGCAGCCAGTGCTCACGTGAAAGGAATCGTTCAAGCGGTTGCATGTCGCGAGTGTACCGAATGAGGCGGTTTCGCGAAGCGCTTGGAAGAAGGGGAATATTGCAGAAATAAGCCAAAAATGGTACAATATCTTGATGTCTCTGAGCCTCCTTCGTCTCGGCCTCGACCTTGACCGCACGCTGCCCGTCGTTCTGGCCGTTGGTGCCCTCGCGTGTCTCGATCTTGTCCGTCGCTGGCGACACGAACCGACGCACCTGCTCTTTGCATGTGCACTCGGAACATTCCTTTCCATTGCATTGATTCGTACGGTCTCCGCCGGTCTCGATGCCGGCGAAGCGAGTCCGTTCCTCATGGCGGCTGTCATCGTGTGCATTGTCATCGCGTGGAGGTCCCTCTTCGGACCGTGGGATGTGCAGACGAAGGCAGCCGTGCTCGGCACATTCCTCTTTTGGGTGACGGCACATCTTCTCTGGCGCGAGAACGGCGAAGAACAAGTCGTGCGCTTGACGGCCGCGGGCGTTGCGCTCGTGCCCGCCGTCGTGTGGGTCCTTCTTTTCCTGAAGTACCACGCCGAGCGTTTGTCGGTTGTTCTTCTTCTGTTCTTCGCAGGCATGCTCGCAACGGTGCCGATCCTTTTTTACGATCTGCTCGTTCGACGGGGCGTCGAGCTCGATTTTTTTCTTCTTACGGTGCATCCAGAGAGTTTTAGTCGCAGTGCCCAGGAATTCGTGACAACCCATGTCCCCGTGGCACGCGGTCTTGCAACGGCACTTGCGACGTCGTTCGTTACGTTCCTCTTCGTCGCGATCATCGAGGAAGCGAGCAAATACTGGGTCTTGACGCGCAATGCACTGCCGCTCTTCCGCTCGATCGATGATGTGCTCCAACTCTCGATCGTCGTCGCCATCGGATTTGCGTTCGCGGAGAACGTCGTGAACCCCGTGTACTTCACCGCGTTCGTACGCGAGTACCTGTTGCGAGGCGCTTCACCGGATATGCTGTCCTTCATCGGAAACGTCCTCGGGCGCTCCGTTCTCACGACGATGGTGCACATCCTCTCGACCGGAGTGATGGGGTACTTCTTCGCCCTCGCGCTCTTCGCGGGTCCGTATTTGAAAGAGCGACACATGAACGGTCATGCGTATCGCCTCACGCGCTGGGTTCATGCGTTTCTGCGCGTTCCTGAGGAATCGGTCTTTCGCGTGAACATGCTCATCACGGGGTTTGTCCTCGCTGTCGTGCTCCACGCAACATTCAATTTCCTCGTGACGATTCCAGAGATGCTCCCTGGCAATCCCGATACGCTTGGAGAATTGCTCGGGCCATCTGTGCCAGGGATTCTTGGGAGGATTCCATTCCTCATGATTCCGTCGCTCCTCTACGTCGTCGGCGGTTTCTGGTTGCTCACGTCCCTCTTCCTTCGAAAGGAGAACATGATCGAACTCGGACACCTGGAAGAGCCCGCTTCGTCCGCCTCGTAATCAGCGTGCGATTTCCGCGATGGTTCTCTGTACAGCGAGCGATGATTCAACGTAGAATCCCGTTCGCATGAAGCACGCGTTTTCATCGTGGATCGTCGTCC
>CAYQJY010000042.1:0-9232 GCA_964418005.1 uncultured Candidatus Peribacteria bacterium | reverse complement strand
CGTAGAGCATGACGACCTGTTCCCCTACCGGAAGTGGTTCAAATTGGTCTTGCTTGAGGAGTTCTGTCAGACGTGCACCGCGATCGAGCTGCTTCTTCGTCGCAGCATCGAGATCGGATCCGAATTGCGCGAATACCGCGAGTTCGCGGTACTGCGCGAGGTCGAGACGCATGCGCCCGGCGACCTTCTTCATCGATTTCACCTGCGCAGCCGAGCCGACGCGGGAGACCGATGTACCCACGTTCACCGCCGGACGTACGCCCTTATAGAAGAGGTCCGCTTCCAAGAAGATCTGACCGTCCGTGATCGAGATCACGTTCGTTGGAATGTACGCGGAAATATCACCAGCCTGCGTTTCGATGATCGGCAACGCCGTGATGGAGCCACCGCCGTGCTTGGGATCGAGGCAGCACGCGCGTTCGAGGAGGCGCGAGTGCAGATAGAACACGTCGCCCGGGTACGCTTCGCGCCCCGGTGGACGGCGGAGGAGGAGCGAGATTTGGCGATAGGCCCAGGCTTGCTTGCTCAGGTCATCAAAGATGACGAGCACATCCTTCCCTTGATCGAGGAAGAATTCGGCGATCGCGCATCCAGAGAACGGAGCGATGTACGAGAGCGCTGCAGGTTCCGATGCACCAGCCGTCACAACCGTCGTGTACTTCATCGCGCCGTGCTTCTCGAGCTCCGCGACGATCTTCGCGATCTTCGATTCCTTCTGGCCGATCGCGACGTACACACAGAGCACCGGACGATCCGTATCTTGCGTGTACTTCTGGTTGATAATCGTATCGATGGCGACGGCGGTCTTGCCGGTTTGGCGGTCACCAATGATAAGTTCGCGCTGCCCGCGCCCGATGGGAATAGCGGCGTCGATCGCTGTGATACCTGTCTGGAGGGGTACATCGACGGATTTACGCTCAATGACACCCGGAGCGATCTTCTCGACCGGGTACTCCTTTGTCGCTTTCATCGCCGGTCCACCGTCCTTCGGCTCGCCGAGGGGGCTCACCACACGCCCAATAATCTCGTTGCTGACGGGAATGGAGAGGATTTTGCCGGTGGCTTTCACCGTATCGCCGGCCTTGATCTGGCTGTAATCGCCGAACACGATGGCACCGACAGCGTCTTCGCCGAGGTTCAACGCGGATCCGACGACGCCGTTACCGAAGTCGATCATTTCCGCAGAACCGATGTTCGAGAGACCGCGGATTTTTGCGATACCGTCACCGACGGAAATCACGGTGCCGACGTGCTCCTGCTTCGCGTCCGTCTTGAGTGCATCAAGACGTTTCTTGAGCAGGTCCTGCATGTCTTGAGTGAGAGTCGTCATAAGCAAATGGGGTACGAGGGTTACCGGGATGATTCGAGGTGTGTACGAACGTCATCGAGTGCGCCACGCAAGCTGAGATCAATGCGGGAATCGCCGTACGTGAGAACCGCGCCACCCATGAGTGTTGGATCCGCGCGCTCGGTGAGTTCGACGCTTCGTCCGAGTTTCTTCTCCAGAAGCGACTGAACCTTCTCTGCCAACGGACCTGCTTTGCCGGTTGGGGTCGTGAGCGTCGCTTCGATCCGTCCACCACGCAGCGAGAGCTCGTGGCGCAGATCTCGGGCAAGAGCTGGAGCATCTGCCTCCCTGCCCTGCTGCTCCAACATGCCATATGCCGCATCAATGGCCGCTTTGGCGATATCGCGTGTGGAACTCATTGGATGAGGGAGGGAATGTCCTTCTCCAGACTATCGAGAACACGCTTCTGGTCGCTGTCCGAAAATTCGCGCTTCAGGATCTTCTCTGCCAGGTGCACACTCACGGTCGTTACCGTCTTCTGCAGGTCAGCAAGAAGCTTGCGCTTGTCATCCTCCAGCTGCTTTCTCCCCTTCTCCAGCATCAATGTCACATCTGCTTGTGCAGTATCGACGATCCCCTTCTTCAAGGCTTCACCTTGTGCACGGGATTCCGCGAGCAGCTGTTTCATCCTCTCATCGAACTCGTGCATCTGCTTCTTGCGATCCTTCTCCATATCGGCGACCTGACGCTCGAGGGCGGCTGCATGATCCATCGACTGACGCACGCGTTCGCGGCGATCATCGATGACTTTGAGCACAGGCTTGTAGAGCAGGAACGTGAGTGCGCCCAGCAGGACGCCGAAATTGATCATCTGGGCGATCAACATTCCCCAGTTCACGCCGAGGGTTTGAAGCATTTCCATACATTCGAGGGGGAGAAGTCAGGGTGAAAGACGTGATTTAGACGAACTTGATGATGAGCGCTACGACGAGCGAGTAGATGGCAACGGCCTCCGCGAAGGCGGCCGTGAGGATCATCGCAGTCTGGATCTTCGGAGCAGCATCCGGGTTGCGGCCGATTGCACCGGAAGCGAGACCGCCGATGATACCGATACCGATACCCGGGCCGATGGCACCGAGACCCATGGCGAGCGCCATGGCAAGATTCTGTGTGTCGATCGCGGTGGTGGCAGCCGTGACCACTGGCTCAGCGTGCTCCTGGGCCGCCGCAAGCGTCGGGAGGAGGGCGGCGAAAGCGCCGAGGGAGAGAAGAGACTTCTTCATAGAAGTTGGGGAAAGGAGAGAAATAAGATTATGCATGTGCATGTTCATCATGATGGGAAACGACAGCCATTTTGATGAACGCGAGGGTGAGCAGGCAGAACACGAGCGCCTGGATGAATCCGACGAAAATCTCGAGCCCGATGAACGGAATTGGAATCACGTATGGAACGAGGAATGACACCACCACGAGGAGTACCTCGCCGGCGAAGATATTGCCGAAGAGACGGAAGGTGAACGCGATGAGGCGTGCGAATTCACCAACAAACTCAAGGATTCCAACGAAAAACCCTACACCGTACGGTTTCTGCCATGGGGCAACGAAATACTTCCCAAGGTGCGGTAAGATGCCGATCATGGAGACGCCGAGGATCTGGGTCACGATCACGGAGATGAGCGAGAATGCGAGCGTGACGTTCACGTCGGCATTCATCGAACGGAAGAGCGGAATATCCATCAGATGACCATCGTGCATACCCTTGATCGTGATTGTGCCGACACCCGGAAGAATACCCATCCAGTTCGAGATGATGATGAACAGAAAGAACGTCGCAACCATCGGGAATACAATCCGCGTGAGCTTGCGATCCTGTAGAATCGAATCGAAGAACTCAAAGAGACCTTCGACGAGTATTTCGAGGAACGCCTGAAACCGTCCGGGGATCACTTTGTATCCGGTCGTGCGTCCAAAGAGTGCGAGCACGATGAGCACAACCATCGCAATCCACGCCATGAGGAGCGTGTTACGAATTTCAAACTCACCTATGTGCGCGATCGTTTCGGAGGCGAGTGTTGGTGCGGTGACGTTTGCCATAGACGATCAGAGGAGGGAGAGGACGCCCTTCACGCGACGATAGACCATGAAGGCAGAGAGAATGAACGCGAGCAGCAGGCCGACGAGAACGAAGGTCGGCGACGAACCGTAGTGCTTGTCGACGTATGCGCCCCCGAAACCGAAGAGAAACGCCGGGATCGCAATGAGCCACCCAAGTTCCCACACAAGACCGAGCGCCATCCACATGGACGTAGAGGAATTCTCATGCGGCATTGGATGGCGGGGCAGTGAATCCACGCTTCGAGCGGTGGCGGCGAACCGTCTTGAGGCGCGCGAGTTCGCGTTCGAAGATCGCAGTCGCTTCGGCAAATGATACCGCGTCTTCGCGCTTGCCCTTCATCAATTCTTCGGCTTCCTGACGCGCTTTTTCCGCTGTTGCCTCTTCAAGGCCTTCGGCGCGGTCCGCGATGTCGGACAACACCTGTACCGACATCTGATTCACTTCGATCACACCGCGCGAAATGGCGAACACCTGCTCATCGTTTCCGCGTCGCACGATCATCGGGCCTGGCGTGATCGTCGTGATGACCGGCACGTGATGCGGTAAGACCGTGATCTCACCGTCGGCCGTGGGCAACGTGACGGAATCGACGTCGCCCTCGAACACAATTTCGACCGGTGTAATGACGCGGAGAGACATCATGCGGTTTGTCGGACTTCTTCGATCGCACCCTTCATGTAAAAGGCCTGTTCCGGAACATCATCATACTCACCCTTCAAGATGGCACCGAAGCTCTGCACAGTCTGTTCGCGCGAGACGAACTTGCCCGGAATACCGGTAAACGTTTCGGCGACGAAGAACGGCTGCGAGAGGAACCGGTGGATCTTGCGCGCACGTTGAACCGTGCGCTTGTCTTCCTCGGAGAGTTCTTCCATACCGAGGATGGCGATGATGTCTTGAAGTTCTTTGTAGCGCTGCAGCACTTTCTGCACGCCGCGGGCGGTGTCGTAGTGCTCTTGCCCGACGATCGCAGGCGTGAGAATGGTCGACGTAGAATCGAGCGGATCGACGGCGGGGTAGATACCGAGATCGGCAAGACTGCGCGTCAGTACGATCGTCGAGTCGAGGTGACCGAACGTCGTGGCAGGTGCGGGGTCAGTCAGGTCATCCGCCGGAACGTACACAGCCTGGACCGACGTGATGGATCCTTTGTTCGTCGACGCGATACGCTCTTGGACCTGACCCATTTCTGTTGCGAGGGTCGGCTGATAGCCGACAGCGCTCGGAATACGCCCAAGGAGAGCGGAAAGCTCCGCACCGGCCTGGGTAAACCGGAAGATGTTATCGATGAAGAGCAGCACGTCGCGCTGCTCCTCGTCGCGGAAGTATTCGGCGATCGAGAGGCCCGCAAGAGCAACACGGAGTCGCGGCCCCGGTGGCTCGTTCATCTGACCGAAGACGAGGGCAGTCTTATCGAGCACGCCGGATTCTTTCATTTCGTAGTACAAGTCGTTCCCTTCGCGGCTTCGCTCTCCCACTCCGGCAAACACCGAGTACCCGCCGTGCTCCGTCGCGATATTGCGAATGAGTTCTTTCACGATCACGGTCTTGCCGACGCCGGCTCCGCCGAAGAGACCGACTTTGCCTCCTTTGAGGATCGGACAGATAAGGTCGATGACTTTAATACCGGTCTCAAGCACTTCCGTTTGAGTCGAGTGGTCCGTGAAAGACGGTGCAGACCGGTGCAGCGGATACATCTTCCCGGCCTTGAGCGGCGGGAGACCGTCGATCGGTTGTCCGAGCACGTTCAGCATGCGGCCAAGCGTCACAGGACCGACCGGCACCGTGAGAGGATGACCTCCGTAGCGCACCTCCGCGCCACGGGTGAGACCATCGGTCGAACCCATCGCCACACTGCGAACCATGCCACCTTCGAGGTGCTGTTGCACTTCGAGCGTCAGCTCTTCCTTTCCGGTGGTGACCGCCAAGGCCGCGAAGAGCGGTGGGACGGATCCTTTGTCGAACGCGCAGTCGACGACTGCACCCACGACCTGAGAAACGGTTCCTTTCATAACGAAGGGTAGAAAAATGATGCGAACGACCCCGGAGGGGCCGTTTCAACACGTCTTCCTACCATCAAACCGCGCAAAAAACAAGGGTGCGGTTTTCCGAAAACGACCACATTCAGCCGAGATTCGCTATGCTGCACCCGTGCGCAGAGCAGTCGTCATGACATCATCGATCGTTGCGAGCATCGCACTCGTCGCATGCGCGCAGAACGGCGAAGCCCGTTTGATGCGCAACAAAGGGCAATCATCAACTTCTGCTGCAGCTGCACAAAGTCGCCGCGCTGAACGATTAGCGGAAGCCGCCTCGCGCCCGAAGAGTTCCGTACCCGCAGTTGTTCCCGGTCCGAGCACCCCGCTCGTCGACTACGACGTACCGATCCTCGTGTATCACCACGTTCGTCCGCAGGAGGGATGGGCGAAGACGACATGGAGCTGGAAGATGACGGTCACACCTGCCACGTTCGAAAAGCACATGCAGTGGTTGTCCGATAAGGGCTACACGACAATGACGCTCGATGAAGTCGTGTCTGCGATTCACGGTGACACGCAGATGCCAGAGAAACCCGTCGTCATCACCTTCGACGACAATAACCTCTCGCAGTACGACATCGCCGTACCGATCATGGAGAAACACGGACACAAGGCGGTCTTCTATCTCGTCGCCAAGTATCTCGATTCGCCCCACATGCTCAACCGGGAGCGGGCATTAGCATTGCAGGCCAAAGGGCACGACATTCAATCCCACTCGATGACGCACCGCGCGCTTCCCGGGCTCAATGACGAAGAACTCGCGTGGGAACTGACGGAGAGCAAACGCGTGCTCGAAGAGCTCACGGGCAAGACCGTGAAACATTTCTGTTATCCGGGCACGGCACATAACCAACGCGTGCGCGATGCCGTGAAAGCTGCTGGCTACGAAACGGCGACGATCATGGACCCCGTGACGATGACGGAAGCGCACGACTGGATGAAGTGGCCACGCATCATGATGACAGACGATACTGATCTAGCAAAAGTACTTCCGTAATTTTTATACGCTTTGAAAAAGAACATTGTCACCCTGAGCTTGTCGAAGGGCGAATCTGGAAAAAGTTCTTCCGTAGCCATCAAAAAGTGCTGCCATAAGCACAGGAAATATTCTTTCAAGCTGGTTTGCTATTGGCACATGTTACCTTTTACGGACGGACGCGTAGATGAATGTGCAAGCCTGCAGTCTAGACGTTCGATCCTTCCCTTCCTGTCATGACCCACGACTTCGACGCGCTGTATACGGCGAACGTCGACTCCATCTACCGGTATCTCTACCGCCGTACGCTCACCCGTATGACGGCGGAAGACCTGACGAGCATCACCTTCATGAAGGCGCTCGACAAGTTCGATCGCTTCGATCCCTCAAAAGGCAGCTTCGGCGGATGGGTCATGACGATCGCAAAGAACGTCCTCACGGACCACTTCCGTTCACTCAAGCCCGAAACGAGCATCGACGACGTTTGGGATCTTTCGTCCGACGACGACGTCGCATCCGACATTGAACAGAAGGACGCGCACCGCGAACTCCGCGAGGCGCTCGCAACACTCCCGAGCGACAAGCGCGAAATCGTCCTCCTGCGCGTCTGGGAAGACCTCTCGTATGCCGACATTGCTGCCATCACTGGGAAAACCGAAGGGAACTGCAAAGTAATCTTCTCCCGCGCGCTCAAGGATCTCCGTGAGCTCCTCCCCGCTTCCACCCTGCTTCTTCTTCTCTCATTCCCCTCACTCCAATGACTTCCACCCATGAGTCCATCCTCGCCGAGCTCTACGAAATCGATCCGAGTTTGCGCGAACACGAAGCCGAACTCGTTCCCCTGCTCCAAAAACTCCTCACGAACGATCCTGCACAGAAGCCGAATGCTGCGTTCGTGAAGAAATTGCGCACAGAACTCGCTGCGCGGATGAACGCGATGGCGAACGGTGCCGTCGAGCACCGCGTGAGCTACACAGCCCCATCGAGTTTCTTCAACCGCTTCGCCTACGCCTTCGCGGGTGCCGTCGCTGCAGTCATCATCGCCGTTCCAGTGACGATGAAATTTATGGAGAGTGAATTGACGGATGAAGCAGCAGGGACACAGCTGACTGGCAACGATGCACTCGGCATGGAACGGCCAACGATGCCGCTCCCAAACACGGGCGTCATTGCTGCAGGGGAAGCGGAAGGCACTCCGACAATGGTCGCACGCGGCCAGGGTGGCGGCGGTGGCGGCATCGCCATGGACGGCAACGTCAGCGCCGTTTCATCACTCATCGCTCCGTGGAATCCGGTGAAATACCGGCTCGAAGGCGATCTTCCAGAACTTCCCACGGGGAACGTCACCGTTCTCGAACGCACTCTGCACCCGATGAACGTTCCGTTCAGTTCGATCCAGAACGCCTTCAATGATGCATCGATCGATCTCACGTCGTTTGACAATACGTCCGTCGAATCCGTCTCGATCGTCCAACGGAAACCGTTCGGCTACACCATCAATGTTTCACTGGCAGACGGTTCGGTCTCGATCAACCAACAATGGGACCAGTGGCCACATCCGGAACAGGACTGTCGCGATGAAGCATGCTATCGCAGCATGCAGCCAAACATCAGTGACATCCCGTCCGACGGCGAACTCTTCCGCATCGCGGATGCGTTCCTCGATGATCACAAGATCGATCTCAGTGGCTACGGCGATCCGATCGTCGATACCGCCTGGCGCGATCAGTACAACGCGATGGAAGACAAGCGGTACGCGTGGGTCCCTGATTCGATCCGCATCATCTATCCGCTCATGGTCGATAGTATGGTCGTGAACGAAGCGATGGGTGAACCCTCGGGTATCTCGGTGCAAGTATCGATCAAGCACAAGCGTGTCTCGGATGTCTGGGGTCTCACGACCTACCAGTTCAACCGCAAGGATCACCCCGCCGTCTCTGAGCGCAGTGACATCGAGGAATTCCTCAGCCTCGCCGGCAGCCAAACGCCAGATGCTCCGACGGTTGTTCTCAGTAATCCAACGAAGGGATACGTTCGTCTTTACACGTACGAAAACAACAAGAACAGTGAACTCTTTGTCCCAGCGCTGATCTTTACGATCACCGGTGCTCCCGATGGCATGGGCTACCTTCCCCGTACTGTCGCCGTGCCCCTCGCGAAGGATCTCCTCGACGAGGCGGCCCCGCCAATGCCGATGCCCTACGAAGGCGAACAGCCGCTCATGATGGAGAACGCTGCAAACTAGCCGAAAAACTCGGCGAGGTTTTTGACATGTGAAAAGGTATGAGTATCCTTCACGACCAGTGGCGCTGGATACGAAGTCGATTGAGAGGCTCATCACAGACCGCACCGAGGCACTCCACCTTGAAGCGACCGACGCTAGAGGTTCGGTTTTCCGTTGTGCACATTCTCTCTTTTTCCCTCTCTAAGTATGGCACTCGGTACACCGAGCATCGAGAAATTGCTCGCGACCAGGCAGCAGAGCATCGACAAATTGCAATCGCGCGAAGGCGGCGTCGAAGCGCTGCAGAATGGCGAGCGCACGCGACTGCAGAATCTTCTCGAAGAGACTGCGACGTTACACGGTCTCACGGATACGTCGTTCCAAATTCAAGCGTATGGTGTGGAGCAGTGGAACAATGACTTCGTCCGCATCTCGGAATTGCCAGGAGGAACGGAAAATGAAGTGTGGAAACAAGTCCGGTCGACACGCTTCGGTCGATTCCAGATGACGTACTGCGCACCGGAAGACTGGATCGTCCCGCGCCTGCACCGCGGCAGGAAGGATCTCGACACAATGTCCCTCAAGGGCT
>CAYQJY010000041.1:0-9521 GCA_964418005.1 uncultured Candidatus Peribacteria bacterium | reverse complement strand
CTTTTGCGCTATGACTCTCGCGCCGAATCTCCACTATTTCGAGGCCTTCTCGCTTGGCAACGGCAAGCATCTCTTTGACCTGCGAATCGATGCTCAATGCCTGTCTCTCATCTTCTTCACTGGATTTTCTCGCATACAAGCAATAGCGGGGACTGACGATGGTTTTCTGAGGCGAAGCGCTAAGTTGCGCATTGCCGAGGGTAGGTGTGAAGTGAGTATTCGGCTGTAGGGTTGCGGTGCCCATAGAATGGAAGGGAAGAAATAAGAATTACAGTTTTCGTACATTTGGATATTGCTGAGCGAGGGAACGATAGTTTTTCATGATCGCCAACGTCTCCTCCCGCGAGAGGCCGGAGTGATGGCAGACAACGGGGAGATCGAACATGTTCGTGATGCCGGACACCCTGACTGCTTCATAGGCTCTAAGCATTTCTTCGGTGATGGTTGGAATGATGGGATTCATACGGATAAGGAAAAAATGATGAAGCTCATCGATGGATATCCACGCAGACCACCCGCGAATCGGGGTACGCATGAAGTGCTTTTTTCAATTCTCTGAGCCATGCACCGTTTTTCTTCCGCTCCGTGCGCCATTTCATCCATCCTTCCACGATGAACGTTTCCCACTCGTGCCACCAGCCATCCGGTGTCACTATCGCGGCGGGGAGAAGCTTTTTGAGATTCGGTTTCTCGAGGAGTGCTTTTGCAGAGATGACGTTCCCCGGTAGCTGCCTGCTCCAGCGTCCGCCGATCTCATACCAATCCCACTTCGCTTTCGGATTGAACGTCTTGATGGAGAAAATTCCTTCCTTATCGATACCGCCAAGACTCCCTTTCCAATCCTGCATGTGAGAAGCCAACGCTTTGCGATCATTGCGGCGCACCCCGTAGTGCTTTGCCATTGCCGCTATTTCTCCTGCATCTAGGTATTCCTTGTACGGCGGCACCTCGTGCTTGTCGCTGTAGAGCCGGAGAGCCTCGGCAACCTGTTCCTCGATGTCACCTTCCTTGGGGATAAAGACGTAGACGCTGTAGTGCATAGGATTGTTGGAAATGGCTTCTGTACACAGCAATGGCGCTACCCGATCCCAAAGACTAGGCGAAAGACCCGCCTGCCCTCCCCTTAAACCCCTTCAAATCGCCTAATCATCGTCATTGTCGCCGGGTTCATAGATATTTCCCCGAATGCTGTCCCATCCACTGAGTGATCCGTCATCCCCTATAAAGAAGATTCCGAACGAGTTCACTTTCTCCTCAAGCGCCTTGATGATGAGGAGCGAGAATGCGTCGGCCAGGTCGTCATGCTTTTCGATGCCGAAGTTCACCAGCTGGTTGATGAGATCTTCTGCCCCCTGTCTTGGGAAGAGCACCTGTCCCGACTGCACCGCGTGGGAGGTGAGAGCGAGCCGCGCCCGCTTGTCCTGCCCCTTCACTTTCACCGCTTCAGCGTCGCAATTTTTTTCCTTCAAGTGCTCAACCAAGGAAGATTGGTAGCCGACGTCCTCGATGTACAGCTTGGATTCCTTCCCGTTGCCGGTGATCTCCGCGACTTGCTTCGCGCGCTCCAAGGTGTCGAGTGCCGTCAGCCGCTCGTTCACAGGGTTCGGCAGAATGTAGATTTTCGTCTTTCCGTCGATGTAATAGAGACGCGCAGAAACCATCGCCGTGTAATCGGCGCTGTCACTGAGGGAGATCGCGAGGTCGATCCCCGTGCCCGTGTGCATGAAGTGGACTTTGGCACCGCCATTGGAAGATGATTGTTCGATTGGAAAATCGTCGTAGTACTGCACCCATGCCGGATGGATCACCCGCTCGGCATTGGAGAGTATGGTCAGGAGGAATTCGCGGTGCCATGCTGCTTCGCTCCCAATGCGGGATTTTTCCTGCAGAATGGATGCTTCGGTCGGGTATTTACCCGGCCAAAGGGTTTTACCCTGCGCATCCAGTAGCGGATATTCCCGGTAGAGGCCACCCATAGAACCATCGAGGATGTGGCGCTCGAACTTCTTGAGTAGGCAGTCTTCATGGAGGAGGTTCCCAATGACAAACGTCCGAGTTGTCGGCCCACCCGCAGGAATCACTTCGCCCATGAGCCACTGATACGTCTTGTCGCGTCCTTCCCTCGTTTTCACCGACTGCAGATCTTCGATGTCATCGCAGATAATCAGTTGCGGACGATGCGGCCCGTGCCGAATACCACGGACGCTCGTCTCGGTAGAAGCGGCGGTAATGCGTGCCCCAAGCAGCGGCAGGACGATGGAAGATGAATTCCATTCATCTTCGCGCTCATCGAACGGCCCGAGGTCTTTGCGTAGGAGCGGATTCCGTTCAATTTCATCCTTCAGGTTTTTCAGGTGCTGACGGGCTTGCGATTGCGTTTGTCCGAGAATCAGCACGAACTTGATGCCAAGTTTCCCAAGGATAGCCCACAAGGGAAAGCTGAGGCTGACGATTGTGGATTTCGCAGATCCTCGGAATGCGGTGATGGCGACCATCCCTTGTGTCGCATCTTCTGTGAACCCGAAAATCTCTTTTTGGAATGGAGCCGTGGGACAGGTGACGTAGTGGCCGAAGTACACATGGAAGAAGTGGAAGTGGCTTTCGCGCGTGAGAGCGCGGCGCACTTTCTGGTCTTTGATGAGCGTCAGGCGCAGATCCGGCGTGAGGGGGTCGAGAGGCATAAGTATTGGAAGAAGGAAATTCACCACTCCATGCGCAGGATGTCACCGTAACTGCCACTATCACGATCATCGCTGTGATCCGGATACATGAACTTTTCCCACGCGGAACTCCGGTCCATTTCGGACTTGGTAAGACCCTTGTTGAGTTCGCCAAGACTCAGGGGTTTACCATGACCGCGCATCTCTAAAAGCGGCAGGATGAGAATGGCGAATGCATCCGCAAGATCGTCGTAGCGTTCGTTACCGAATCCCACGAGCTGCTCGATGAGCCGCTCGCAGCCAGTCATCGGGAATCGCACCTGTCCCGACTGAATCAGGTGGGATGCGAGCGCGAGGCGGGAACGCTTGTCCTGTCCCTTCGTCGGAACACCAGTGACGGGGAACCGAAGAGCTTCCAGCTGTTCGACCAGTCCGCGTTGGAAACCGACATCCTCGATATATAAATCCGTCTTCTCGCCGCCGCCGAGCACGAGTGAGACCGACTTTGCCCGTTCGATTGTCTCAAGAAAGCTTAGATGCTCATTAACGGGATTCGGGAGGATGTAGATGACCATATCCTCGCCGTACCCGTACATCCTGCCCGAGACCATCGCCGTATTATCCGCACCGTCTTCCTTGGAGATCGCAGGATCAATGCCCGTCGCGATCATGCGGAAGGGCACAGTATCCTCTGCGGGAAAGGTGCCATAGTACGTGATCCACGACGGCTGGATGAGCCGCTCGAGATCCGGAATGATCCGGAGCATGTACTCACGCTGCCAAGCGGCTTCACTGCCGACCCGCTGCCGCTCAGCCTCGATAGTCTGTATTGTCGGGTATTTCCCCGGCCAAAGACATTTTCCTTCGCTATTTTGAATCGGGTACTCACGAAACGCGCCCTGCATCGTTCCGCTTGCGATCTCACGTTGTAATCTCCGCAGCAGACAGTCTTCATGCAGGAGATTCCCGACAAACACGATGCGCGTGCCACGGTCGCCCGCGGGGATGAGTTCGCCTTTCACCCATGCATACGTTTTGTCCCTGCCCTCGCGTGTTTTCACCGACTGTAAATCCTCAATGTCATCGCAGATGATCAAATCCGGGCGGAACTCCTTATGGCGAAGGCCACGGACGGACTGATCGATACTGACCGCCATGATCTTGGCGCTGTAACTTCCGATAACGAGGCAGGAGTTTCGCCACTCGTCCTCTTCCTCATGGTACGGCCACAGATCGTCATGCAGGAGCTTGTTATTCTCCAGCTCCTCTTTGATGTTTTTCAGGTGCTGGCGGGCTTGCGCTTGTGTCTGCCCGACGAGCACGATGAATTTCTTGCCCGGTATCCCGAGGATCGACCAGAGCACATAGGACATATTCATAATGGTCGATTTGGCGGAGCCACGGAACGCCGTGATGACAATCGTCTGCAGTCCATTGTTCTCCGTCATCCGGAACATGTCTTTTTGGAAAGGTGCCGTCCGGTACTTCACGTAGTGCGAGAAATAGCAGTGGAAGAACAGTTCATGGTGCTCGCGCGTGAGTTTGCGTCGGGCTTTGCGGTCACGCAGCATCAGCGCCACGAGCTGCTCCATCCGGGGAGGGAGGTTGTCGTTCGTCATGGGGGGACGGGGAAGAGGAAAGTGAAGCAACGTCCTCGTCTCCGAGGGACGCCATCTTGAGGGCTTCGGTGATCGCAGCTTCCTGCTCCGGTGTGAGTGAGTCATTATCCTGCTTAATCCGAGCGGTCACCTCGAGCTTGTTGTTGTAATTCGGGTTTCGGTGCTTGAGCCAGTACATGACCGCGCCCAAATTATTGTCGCGGATGGCAGCGAGCAGTTGGCTCTCTGCCATGTCATTCACGAGATGTGTGCCTTCGGCCAATGCGTCGTCCGCTGCTTTGGAAAACTCCGGGTCTTCTTTTTTCCAACGATAGTACGTTGCCCTCCCGATGCCTGACTTCTCACAGGCGATGGAGACGATGGGCACTTTGCGCAGTTGCTCCAGAAGCACAGCCTGCTCTCTGGCTTTGCGCGTCTCGATGGCAGCCGATGATTCCTTCTTATTTGCCATGGTGCGCGGGGGAAGAAAGTTTGATTGCCCCCATGCCCGTCAGTTTTTCAAAGCGTCGGATGATCACTTCGCAGTAGTGCGGGTCCAGTTCGATGGCGACGCATTTACGCTTTGTCTGCTCGCAAGCGATGAGCGTACTGCCGCTGCCGGCAAAGGGTTCGTAGACTGTGTCTCCGATTCGCGAGCTATTGAGGATCAATTGCCGTAATAGTCCCACGGGCTTCATCGTGGGATGCAGTACGCTTTTGGACGGCTTCGGGTACACGATCACGCTCTTGTCCTTCGATCGGCGGAATTCATGCACGCCAACCCAGCCGTAAGCCACCAGTTCATGCTGGGGAAGATAATCGAGCCGCCCGACGATGGCCTGGGTTTTCACCCACACGAGCAGCTGCGCCAGATGGCACCCCGCGTCCTGCATCCCGTCCCGCAGCGGAAAGACCATCCGGTCGGAGTTGAAGATGTAAAGCGCGTTCTTGCGCTGGAGGAATGGCTTCACGGTTTCGATCCACCTCCGGGTGAAGATGCGGTACTCGCCGTCGCTCTGGAGGTGATCGTTCTTGATGGCCGCGTGCTCGGTCTTCGCCTTCCGGAATCCCTCCTTGCCCTCCACGTAGGCGATGCCATACGGCGGATCGGTGAGGATGAGAGAGATTTTCCTTTTGCTGACAATACCGCTCACAAGCGTTGCATCCGTGCAATCGCCGCAGACAAGAAGGTGATCGCCCAGCTTGAAGGCGTCGCCGGATTTAATAGCGGGGGTCTTCATGGCTTAAGGAGGGAAGCTTTCGCGCCCGTGAGAGCCTCGAAGCGGCGGATAATGAGGTCGCAGAAAATCGGTTCCACTTCCATGAGGAATGCCCGGCGCTTCAAATGCTCACATGTAATGAGGGTCGAGCCGGAGCCGCCAAATAAGTCGAGCACAGTGTCTCCAGGCTTCGTGCACCGGCGCAGTGGTTTTTCGTGCAAGGTCGGCGGCTTTTCTGTCGGGTGTTCGTACTGTGAGTTATGGATGCGGTGCGCAAGCCATATGTCCAGATGGTCGAGGATGTCATCGACGGCGCGGTTCCCGCTGCCGATTTCCTTATTCAGAATCTCGGTTACGTTCCGGATACTTTTATTCAAGTACGGCTTCCCGCGGATGCCATAGACACACGGCTCGTAGCACTTCGAGAACGCGACTTCCAAGGTCACGTTCAGGTTATTCTTGATCCAGAGACAGGTGCGCTGGGGCTTCAGCCCTACCTGCGTAAAGAGCGTATGGAGAAGCCCGATGTAGCTGTGGTCGCAATAGCAAAAGAAGTGGCAGGCGGGCTTCGCGACGCTCAGCGCATTCTGAAACGCGCCCGTCAGGAATGCTGCGTACTCGTCGTCGCTCTTATTGTCCTTCGTCTTGCCGCCGTAGCGCATGCCGCCGCCGACCCCTTTGTTATAGTCGAGCGTGATGTTGTACGGCGGGTCCAGATAGATCATGTCAGCCTTCACTTTCCCCATGAGTTTCTGTACGTCCTCGGGATTCGTCGCATCGCCGCAGAGAAGCCGATGATTACCGAGCGCATAGAGTTGCCCTGGCTTTGTTTTCGGTTTCTTGATTGCCTCTAGTTCTTTCTCAACATCGAACCCATCATCCTCCGTTTCGAGCATTCCGTCCCATATGCTCGACAGTTCGCTGTCACCGAAGCCCACGTCCATGAGCATTTCGACATCGAAGTTTTTGAGTTTCTCCCAATCCCATTCGCCGGTTGTGCGATTGAGCCGGAGATTTAGCTCTTTCTCCTGTTTGATATTAGGCAAGTTCACGTATACGACCGGCACGGACTTCATGCCGAGCCCCTTTGCCGCCTCCAGCCGCATGTGGCCGCCGATGACGATATTCTTTCGTTTGAGTGCGCCATTGACGATCACCGGATCAACGAATCCGAACTTCCGGATGCTCTCCGTCAGTCGCTCCAGCGCCGCCTCATCCCACTTGCGGGGATTATAGATCGCGGGATTCAAGCTCTCGATCCGCACCATCACGATCCGAATATCGGATGGCGGCTTGCGGAACGTGGCCGATGGGGTATGTTTGCTGCGAGACATAAAGATAGAAGGAAACAGGGATAGTTGATGCCGAGGGTCAGGCTACGAAAAAAGGCGAGGCACGGATGACCGCCCTCATGCGTGCCGTTGACGGACTTTTATTTCTGTTTTTCCTTTTTCTTTTCCTCCGCTTTTTCTTTCTTATGTCGCTTGCGCTGCTTATCGATGCACTCCTTCGACCCGCAGGTCACTTGCTTGGGCTTGTGAGGCTCGGGGATGAAGCACTTTTGGCAGATGATGCAGCGGGGATCATCGTAGTGCCCGACAATGCTTTTGACCGTCCGTTCCTCTCCCGTGAGGAGGAAGAGAAATTGATTCACAATAAAGATCATCCTGTTCGTGTCCTCGGCTTCCATGAGCGCACTGTCATTCAGTTCACGGATGTAAATAGTGGGACTTTTGCGGAAGACGGAGCCTTCATTGAAGATGCTTTGCTTCGACAGGAAGAAGCGCCAATTGTCGATTTCTTCAATCGTCAGGCCGTGCGCCTCCAGAATATTTCTAGCCTGTGTCTGGAGGTGCGATTCTTCCTTTAATCGGTAGTGTGATCGCCATTCACGCCGTGCCTCCGTTGCATTGTTGAACTCCTCGAGAAACTTGTGGAATGTCTCGTATCGCTTTTTCTGGTATTCCTCGAACAGCACCTCCGCATCGATATAGAGCCGCAGGAAGCGGTATAGTTCCGAGAGCCGCTTCACGAGAGCGTCTCGATAGTCTTCGTCCGGTCCGTGAGTCTTTTCGTACATGCGGATGATTTTCAATGCGAGGATCTGCCGCTCGTCGTAGAGGAGTTCATAATCGTTGCCAGCAAGTTCGCGGTCCGTCGTGTAGCCGCCGTGATAACGGCCTTTCCACGGGAAATAGGGCAGGGTGGAAGGGAAGTCGATGTCTTCCCGGTACCACTTCATCCAGTTCTCCCGTCCGATCATGAGACCGGGCGTTTGGTAGTACATCTGGGGATCGACTTCCTTGGGCTTGAATTCCTCGACGGTCTTCGGCCAGACGTAGATCCATTTGTCTTGGCCTTGATGATGGGCATAGATTTTGCGTAATTCCTCAACACCGACGTACACCCTCGCAGCCGGATACAGGATTCCTTCACGGTGCAGCTTCTCCAATTCTTTCTCGCTCGTGCGAGCGTTATTCCGGTCACAGTAGCTGACGAAGGTGCCAGATGTCCGAAGGGTGGTCTGTCGGAAAGGAGCTTGCTGTTCTTTCTCAGGCACCTCGAGCAGATCAGCCCGTGGATCTTTGATGTTTCTACGAGACATGGGCTAATTATAGCTCGTACCTCATGATTTTCAGAAGAACTCCACTGACAACACTTTACTGCGCACTCACAAGAATGCGGTTTCCCCACGGATCGGTAAACTCAATGCTTTTCTCTATATTTTTGTGCTCTACATTGTTCTTCTCCAATCTCTCTTTGAGCCGCACGATGTCATTCGATGTCGGGAGGATAAGCTCAAAACTGCTCAATCCCAATGTTTCTCCTCTTTTGCCCGCTCCACTACTCTCCCACGTATTCATACCGAGATGGTGATGGTATCCGCCGACGGACACGAAGAGCGCTGATGGCAGAGTGGCGGTTATGCTGAAGCCGACCGTCTCAACGTAAAACTGTCGAGCTTCCTCGATATCGCCGATCTTCAGATGCACATGGCCGATCTTCATGTTTTCTTGTTCCTGTGTGAAAGAATACTGCCGGACATAGTCGCGTTCGGGAATGTAGAGTGTCGCCATTTTCACAAGGCCATTCTCCCATTTCCATGTGGACGGATCTCTGTCGAAATATAGTTCGATGCCGTTGCCTTCGGGGTCGGAGAGATAGAAGGATTCACTGACCAGATGATCGCCGGAGCCGGTGTAGAGATCCGGTACGTCGGTCAGGATACGCTGCACCGTGCGAGCGAGATCGCCGCGCGAGGAGAAGACGATGGCAAGATGGTAGAGCCCGGCGCTGCCAGGGGACGGCAGTGGCAGATCGGGAGTTGCATGCAGAACCACGATGGGCGTCTCTTTGAAGCCGAGCATCAGCTTTTGATCTTCTTGCTTCAGCACTTCCAATCCAATGACTCGCGTGTAGAACTCCTGCAACTTTGCAATATCTCTCACATTCAGCGAGACCGCGCCCATCGTGAGGGATGATGCGAGCACGTCCGTTGTCTGTGATGTTGCGTGAATACTGGGCATGCGTCGTGTTGTAAAGATTCATACTATCACACATAACGGTCTCAAAGAATAAACTGGCTTACTTTCTCGACGCAGAAACCGGTTCTTCGTAAAATAAGGTGTTATTCCCCCGCACTACCTATGCCATCCGCTACAGAAAATCCCGTCACCTTCATCACGCTCGAACAGTTTCTCGAAATGAAAGAGAACGGCAAGCCGTATACCGTCGTGGATGTCCTCGATGCAGATGCATACAAGGAAGGCCACATTCCGGAGGCGATCAACATTCCGTCGGAGAAAATTGAAGCGGAAGCGCCGAATATATTACCCGAGAAGGAGCAGCCCCTCATTGTCTACTGCGCGAGCTACATGTGCCATGCTTCCACCGACGCCACGCGAAAGTTGCAGGAGATGGGCTACAAGCACGTTTACGATTACAAGGCGGGGAAGAAGGGCTGGGTAGCCGCAGGATTGCCACTGGCCAAGAAAAAAGAAAAAGAGGCATTTTGACCTCTTGACATTCAATAATTATTTCTC
>CAYQJY010000040.1:6652-9807 GCA_964418005.1 uncultured Candidatus Peribacteria bacterium | reverse complement strand
TGAGCGTTCCTCCAGTCGTCACATTGTCTGCGATGCCAGAGTGCTGGCCTCATTGTTCGAACATCGAAATTGAACAAGGCAAATCGAAGGTATTCGTATACGAGGGAGAGGTTGCCGCACCGAGCGGCACAACGAGTGATCTGTGTATTGAGCATTTCGGTAATGTGTACGATCAAGCGACGGCGACTATTGCTGTACCGCCGGCGTTCGATGGTGTTTCATCCAATAACTATGCCACGGTCAACGGTTTCAGAGTCCCGTGCCCGACGTGGGAGGTGAAGCAAGAGGTCAAGGATAAGCTTCACAGCACGGTAGATGTCGCGTGGTCGCTTCGGAGAGGTGAAACGGTGGCGTTCAAACTGACATTGAAGCGCCTCTATGCAGATTACAAAGGATGGGATGAGTCCTCCTACAAGGATCTCGTCGTTGTACAACCGACGAATATCGATTGGGCACAAGTGGAAGGATGCACGCTCGGTCCTAATCGAACGACGTTACGCTGCCGTTTGCCGCAAACGAAGAAGGATGGAGAGCATACGATGTGGTTAGTGGGTGTCGTTCGTGATTCCGCGTGTATTGACTCAGGTAAGAATATCAAGAGTACGGTATCGGTTGTTCGTGGAGACCAGACTGGTGGAACAGAGAATACTCTGGCGACGGCAGAGGCGACAAAGTCGGTTGCGTGCGACAAGGATCCGATCGTGTACTGCTGCAGTAAAGCGGACCCATTGAAGTGTATTAGGCAGGACGGGCTTTCGAGTGATGGCGAGTGCGCATCCGAGAAGCGCTATAAGACGCTGCCCACGAATTGCAACAATGAGTGTGCGCCGCCACCCACGGGCGCGTGTTGCAAGAAAAAGGGGAGTGATGATGCGACATGCGGAGAAAATAGGACATATGCCGAATGTCAGGCTGATGGTGGATCCTTCAATCAAGGCATGACGTGTGATCAGGCGAAATGCAAAGAACCGAAGAAGTACTGCTGTTCCGGCCCTGTTGATGCCGAGCGGTGTATCGAAAGTACGGACAAAGTGGCGTGCACTCATTCGCTAGGGACAGATCCTGCCTGTGGCAAAAACTGCCCCGTTCCAGGGGGGCAGTCTTGCTGTATCGGCACAGGCATCGGACAGTGCACGACGAAAGCCGGGAATAATTGTGAAGGGAAGACGGTGTATTCGGGGTATGACTGTGATTCTGAATGCCCTCCGCCGTTCAAGGATGCAGAGAAGTACTGCTGTGATGCGGCGAAGAAGCAATGTGTGAAGACATCGCTTGCTACGTGCCCCGGCGGGGGAACACCATCGACTCAGTCCGAGTGCGAAAAGCAGCCGGCTTGCAAGAGTGAAGAGCCTCCGACAAAGGATCGTTGGTATTGCATCAGTGATGATGATCTCGATGAGTCTTTTTCCTGTCAGCAGTCGACTGCTCGCATAAAGCTTGTCAAGCCGGGTACGAAAGCAGATGGGTATACATCGGATACGTGCGATGGAAAGTGTCCGAAAACTGACGATAAAGACAAAGTTGCCACCTGCCCCGCAGAGTGCACGCCCATCAATCCTCTCACGAAGACATGCAAGATTATTCCGGCCTATCGCCCGTCGTGGTTCGCCTCGATCCTCAATCTCATCGGCCTGGGGATCGAGCCATTCCCTGTACCGTACGATGTGCCGTCCGATGTCGATGGGGATGGTAAGCCGGACTGCTGCTGCCCGCCCAAGAAAACCGGATCATCGTCCTCTGCTCCCCCTGTTCCTTCGTCTTCATCATCAGCATCATCCGCTCCGACGATCGCCCCGCTCTGCTCCGCGTGTACGGCGATCAAGAGCATGAGATCGTGCCAGAAACCCTGCGAATGGACGCAGACGTCATTCTACGGCATACCGCTTTGGGCCGGTCGATGCGAGCCGGGGCCATCGTGCGTGAGGGTGCCGCCGCCGGGGTCGAGCTCGTCGTCCTCGAGTTCCAGCTCCAAAAAGCCCGTCGTTGAAGAAGAATTCGTGTGGTACACGGTTGGCTTGCAAACATTCACGGGCGACACCGCATGTAGCGACAGCGGCGATAACGACCGCGACGGACGCATCGACTCTGAAGATCCCGGCTGCTACTCCAGTGCCGAGCGTAATTCCGAATTCTGTGATCTTGGAATGTACGAAACGGAAGGGAAGTGCACAGCGCTCCCGAGCTTCCCGACGCCGGTCGGCACGCAGGCTCAAATGCGTTCGGCAACGACCGCAAGCTGCCTCACAAGCTGCGGCGACAATAAACGCTGCGCGGCGATCTGTACCTGTCTTAAGCTCTCAACACCGGCCGCCGCGAAAGTGACGTCCGAAGCGGTGCAGCTCTGCCTCAATACCTGTCTCTCCCGTGAGACGCACCCGGAGTGTCGACCCGATACGAGCGGAAAGACACCGCAAGGATTCACCGCTGGTGAATGTTGCAGGGCATCCTGCACAGCATCGGTTTGTGGCTTACCGAGGCCTTAATTTCTCACGTCGGCGATCACGCTCTTGATGTACTCCAGGGTGTTAGCACCCGGGAGGATACGCACATCGTTCGTGGGGCGGTGCAGGACGATGACGGAAGGTGAGACGGTGATGCCTGCTTTCAACTCCGCCTGCTGGCGGTGCGAGAGGACGTAGTTCCACGTCACATTATTTTGGACACACGTACGTGCTGCTTCGCGGTCGCTTGCTCCAGCATCGGAAGCCATAACAAGCATTGATTCAAGGTCGCGATTCTGGCCCATGGCTTGCGATAGGAAAGCCCAAAATCCATCTTCCTCGCTTTGGAGGAATACGCATTCACTTAACTGCGAAGCATACAGATCGGTGATGGGATTTTCATGTGGATAGTGACGGAACACAAACAAGATCGAGTCATCTTGATCGGCCAATGCCATGAGTTCCGGTAATAGCAGTTTTCCGTAGGGACTCGGGAGTTCGGAATAGAGTACGACGACGGTATCAGCAATTTCATTGCCGTAGAGGTGATCGTACTGATCAAGCTCCGGCATCATGGAAACAGGGGATACTTCCGGGAGTGGCTTGTTTTGCGTATAGGCCGCTATATCGCTCAAATCGGTGATTTCCGGCATAATCACCGGTGCCTCGAATGTGCGGGGTTCCAGGCCCTCCTGCATCGCGCGGTAGACGAAC
>CAYQJY010000040.1:0-6642 GCA_964418005.1 uncultured Candidatus Peribacteria bacterium | reverse complement strand
CAGTGCGATGAGCGCGAGAACGGTGAGTGTTCGCTTGGTGCTTTTCTTCATAGTATGCGTAGCCTACGACACGCACTGGATGCTGTCAGCGCGCATGTCCAACCTTGACTTGTCGAAACTGTGCGTTCGCATCGTGATCCGCTTCCGCTGTACGAATACCACATGAATTCAAATGTGTATATCGCGCAAGATGTCTCTTGTGCTCGCGCAAAAGCCATTCTGGTAGTGTAAGCGGGAAATGATGCCTCCTGCACGCATCACCGTCTCACGGCTCCTCATGTTTGGCGTGCTCGGGGTGATGGTTGTGACATCGGTGCTCGTGATCGTGCGCACATGGCAACAGCAAGAATTAACGGCGGCCACACTTGTTGGAGAGGCTTCCGTTATTGAAGAGAAAGTGAACGTCGATGGTGTACCGATTACGGTTGCTCGTTGCGATGTAAACAAGATTAAAACCGATATCAAAATTCTAGCGGCAGAGGGGAAGATGCCTGCGAATTTGACCGATGATGCAGCGGCATTCGCAGAAGCGAAGATTTCACCTACGTATTGTTGTGCGTTGAAACAGCGAAATGAGTGGATTGTGAAAATTGCCGCCGCAAGGGCGGATGGTTCCGCTGCAGCATTGGCGACTATACCTACGCTCAAGGCTGGTCTTGCGGAGTTTCAGTCGCAACTCGACACAGCAAAAGGAAATGGAAAGGCGGCATTACAGGAATTCCTTTCGATTAAGTGTCCTATTGCACAGTGCGCTCCAGATCAACCGTCTCAAACTGGTGGAGCGAGCTCAGCGACACCTGTTGGGTGTAATGCTCAAGTTGAGTGGATTCTCATTAATTTTCCGACGTCTCCAGCCTCGCAGTCATCGCAGTCCGAGGAATCCGAATCTGAATCGTCGGAGTCAGAGGGTTCTGCTTCTTCCGAGTCCGAGGGCACTGGGGATCCTCAGCCGTGTTATCTCTGTAAGTCCGATGAAAATGCTCCGGCATGTATGAAAATGGTTATTCCTGGCGAGACATGTGAGCCGTGGGATGGGCCAGGGGCACGTCCGACGGACATGGGCAGTTGCCGTTCCGCATGTAAGCTCCCGCCCCTTTCACAGGGTTCTAGAGCGTCATACTATGGTGTTTCTTCTTCATCCTTCTCTTCGAGTTCGTCCTCATCATCTTCCGAGGAACAGTACTACTGCTATTCCTGCACTGACGGTTGCAATAGTGCCAAGGAACAGCCTGATGCATGTGATGAAACGCAAGGATGGTACGGCTATGAGATCGATGATGAAGGATCATTGTGCGCTTCTCATTGCGTGGATTCCTCTTCCTCTTCCTCCGATTCCTCATCGTCCGACTCCTCCTCAAGCTCATCGTCAAGCAGTGAAGAATTCATTTGGTATACCGTCGGACTCGGAACGGTCGACACGGAGTTCTGCTGCGTACACCCCGGCGATCCGCCAGAGAAGCTGCAGACGATCCAATGTGGCAAGCGTGTCTCGGGTGAAGCGTGCAAGGGTCTTGCGCCTGCAGGTGCGCCCAATGCTCCCGCTCCGCAGCATGCCGTTGTGAATCGGTACAACACGCAGGAAGAATGCAACAAGAATTGTTGGTGGTGTGGTGATGCCAAGCCGATTCCGGACGGTGTCAAAGCGAATGAAGGACAGGGTGAGGCATGCGACAATGGCGATCCGCCGACGTTCGATATTAACGAGAAGGTTGATGGCAAAGTGAACATTCCCGCGGCAATTGCGAATAGGACCGTGAAGTATCCGGGCTTTGTCGATAATGACCCCGGCGAAGTACCATTCTTCGACTGGATTGGTGCGATGCAGGCATCGGATTGCATTCGTCAGAACGCGAAGTCGTGCGTCAAGGCCGCGTGCAGTGACGCGGCTGCGAATAAAAAAAATCCGGACTACCAGACCTGTGCCGTCGCGTTCATCAACGATAAGTTGGCAGAGATGTGTCCGGGGTTTTACCCACCAGATCAGCCGGGAGTGTGTACTCCCGACGGAATAATCCAGGTTCCCGATGAGAAAGAGGTTATCTTCAAAGATAAAGATGGGAATATCGTGAAGGATTTCTCGAAGATCAATGCGAAAGTAGATGCATCGGGCTGTCAATTCATGATCGGATACAACATCAAGGAGAAGGTGAAGGTGAAGTGCACGCCGGGATTCTTTGCTCCCCAAGCGAACGCGAACATCCGTGATGCTCCTCGTGCTACTGTTGCAACCTCCGATATCGCGCCTCCTGCTTTCGGCGGTTTGGCGCTTTTAGCTGCAGTGCCGGAGGATGTTCGAATACCGGATGAGCCCGCCGCATGTGCCGATGTCGGGGAGGAATGCAGCGATAGGGGGTTATGGAAAGTTACCTTTGATCCCGCTGGGAATCCGATGTACGACCCGGATTTGGGTGTTGAGCAAGAGGGTATTAGTCTCGGTCTTACCCGAAAGGATAATATCCTGCTATCAAAACCAGGAAATGGATTGAAGAAAACCAAACGTGATCAGTGGGAAAATCACTGTGCGCAGAATGCCGAGTGCGAATCGGAGTTGTGTCATTGTGTTGGTGTGGATTCGAACGGTGACGGAGAATTTGGTGATGATACGCCGCCTCGCAGATATTTCGTGTTAGTTCCAAACATAGCAGGAGGAGGGACGACGAAGGTAGACCTCTCGACTGACCCGAATACAAACAAACCAATTGTGCCGCCGGAATATTCTGGTTTAGATATCAAGGATGAGCCTGGGTCGTGTGCATCGGTTGTGCCAAAACTATTGGCCGATCTTGATCGGCAGGCGGATGCAGTTGCTGTAGTGCGTAATGCGTGGTTTACTCTTCGGCAAGAATATGAAGCTGCAATAAACAGTGTGAAGGCCGGGACGCTTACTGAGGATCTTTGGTTCGTGTATGACGAGATTTCTTATGATGTGAAATTTTCAAAAGATCACCCTGATTTGTTGAATGTCCTACAAACAGAGATGGATGTTGTGATTGAGAACGGGAAGGAGCCAAATAAATTGCTAGATTTGCTCATAAAGCGCGAGAAGGACGTAAAAGAGTTTTCAACGAAAGGTGGCGGCACATGCAAAGTGAAATATGTAAAAAAGATGCTTTCCACATGTTGTCCGGCGGGCGCGGGAGCATTACCGATCCAATGTTCGCCGAGAAGTGGTAACAAGCCGAACTGGTGCCAAGAAGGGAAACTTCGTGCCCGCCGCCCGCAGGCAGCCGGCGGATTTCCGATAACGCCTCCGAAAAAAGAGGGTGGTGGCGGAGGCAACAACGGAGGCAATCCCAACGGTCCGCCTCCCGCTCCCCCCCGCCCTCCAAATCCTCCCCCAAATCCTCCCCCAAATCCTCCACGCCCACCAGCCCCCGCACCTAACCCACCACGCCCAGCTCCTCAACCACCAGCCCCCGCTCCCGCGCCTGCTCCGCCGCGCTGCGGCGACGGCTGCGTGCAGTCGGGCGAAGAGTGTGATGAGAAAAACACGAGCGATAGCGATTCGTGCACCAAGCAGTGCAAGCGAGCGGTGTGCGGCGATGGCATCGTGAACGTGTCCGTCGTGAACAGTGTTCTAGAGACGGGAGGGGGTGGCGGGACGGTGGGAAACGGCGAGAGGGTGGAGAATGGTGGGAGGGCGGGGGGTGGTGTGGCAGTAGTGTGCGGCGACGCGCGGTGCGACTACTTCGATGGAGAGACATATCGCGGGTGTGCCGCGGACTGCGCGAGCACGTGCGGGAACCATACGTGTGATGCGTGGGAAACCGGTTTTGGGTGTACCCCCCCGCAGGGTGAGAATCCCATCATAAGTTGTCCCCAGATGTACTGTCCGATGGATTGCAGTCAAGGCAGGGAGGCTGCGCAAGGGCCTCCTGGCACGGCGGCGCTGCTTGCACAAATCGGCGGCGGTATCACGCGGTGCGGCGACGGTATATGTCAGTTGCCCGAGACCGAGAGCACATGCCGCACTGATTGCACACCAAAGGTCGACCCGATTCCGGTCTGCGGCGATGGAGTATGTGCGACATCCGAACGGGGGGCCCAATCGTACTGCGCTCGCGATTGTGCCAATGAGCCGGGTTGGTGCGGGAACAACATCTGTGAGCCTCCGTCGGAGACGGCGTTCCAATCGTTCTGTGTGACTGACTGCGCATGTGGGAACGGCCGGTGTAACTCTGAGACGGCTGAAACTGTGACAAGCTGTCCAGAGGACTGTCGCGAAAGCGGACCACCTGCCCCGGCTCCAGATCCCGCACCTGCGCCAGACCCAAGCCCTGCCCCAAGCCCAGCTCCTGCCCCCAGTCCGGCGCCTGCAGCGCCAGCATGTGTCGTGTACGTTCCGCCGTCGGATGGTGTGCGGGAGCAGTGCGATGATGGCAATACGCGCAGTGGCGATGGCTGCAGTAATACGTGTCGTAAAGAGGGGTCCTCCAGCAGAAGCTCTGTGCGCTCGTCACGCAGTTCGTCGAGCGTCGGGCTCTGCGGCAACGGTGTGAAGGACGCTGGCGAGGAGTGCGGCGAACCGGGCCTCACCTGCAAGTTCGGTGGTACCTGCAAAGAGTGTCAGTGTGCGCTCTGTGGCAATGGCAGCATTGACCCAGGTGAACAGTGTGACGATAACAACAGCGAAGACGGCGATGGATGCGACAAGAAGTGCACACTGGAAAGCTGTGGCGATAGTGTGAAGCAGCCGTCCGAGGAGTGTGATCCTGGCGCCGCTTGCAATGTCGGAACGCGTAAGAAGTGCTCGCAAGACGAGGAGTGTCGGGTATGTATTGCAGTGTCAGGCTCGTCGACGAAGCGCTGCGGCGGTGCAGGCCTTGGTACGCTCTGCGACAGCGATGCCGATTGCGTGGGTGAAGACCAAATCGAGTGTAAGAACAAGGAGGACGATCCGAAGTGCACGGCAGAGTGCAAATCTCGCGCTTCATCGAGCCGTTCCTCGTCGAGCAGGAGCTCCACGAGCAGCTCTTCGTCCAGTCGACTCTCTTCCTCGCAGTCGTCCTCTGTGAAATCCTCATCGATGAAATCGTCTTCCTCGAAGAAGTTCGACGCCTGCGACACGGACCTTGATTGTCTCAACTGCCAGCGGTGCAGCAACGACAAGTGTGTTCCGGTTGCAAACTGTCCGACGAGTTCCAGATCGTCCCGCGCGTCATCGCTGCCGCCGGGTGTATGTGACAACGATCTCGATTGCCGCAACTGTCAGCGCTGCAGCAATAACAAGTGCGTTGACATTCCTGGATGCACCGCTTCAAGCCGCTCTTCATCCGCGGGGAACCTTGCCTGCGGAAACAACAGGCTCGATACGGGAGAAGAATGCGATGGGTCGGCCAATAAGTGTGACTTCGGTGGGACGTGCACAAACTGCGTCTGCACGCTCTGTGGCGACAGTGTCATCGAAGGAGACGAAGAGTGTGACTTCGGCGATAACACGCCGAATGACGGATGCAGCGCGACATGCGCCATTGAGCGCTGCGGCGACGGCGTGACGCAGGGGCCGCTCGGAGAGACGTGCGACAACGGGTCGTTCTGTAACCTGAATAACTCCATCCGCTGTACCAGTAACAAGCAGTGTCGCGTTTGCAAGCAGGTGACGGGAGGCGCGAAGCGCTGCGGCGGTACAACTGCGGGCAAGCTCTGTAACCTTGATACGGATTGTACGAATGAAGGGTCACTCCTCTGTGTGTACAACACAACGAATGCGCGCTGCAGTAACCAGTGCCAAGGGGTGAATGCTTCCGCCTCGTCCGCGCCGGTTTCGTGCTTCAGCGACTTCGATTGCGGATTCTGTCAGCGCTGTACGAGTAATCGTTGCACGAGTATTCCGAATTGCACAGCATCCAGTCGCTCATCCACGCCGGTTTCGTGCTTCAGTGACTTTGACTGTGGACAGTGCCAGCGCTGCACGAATAACCGCTGCGTCGCGATTCCTAACTGTTCCACCACGAGTCGTTCATCGGCACGAGCATGCTTCAATAACTTCGATTGTGGCACATGTGAAGAGTGCGTGAGTGGTCGCTGCCGCGCGGATAACGATTGCGGAACGCAGTGCACCACGAATTTCGACTGTGGTACATGCCAGCAATGCAGCAACAATCGTTGCGTGTCGATTCCGAATTGTGGAGCCATCAGCGGCCAGAACGGGACGTTTGCCACGGGTATCAATGGCGCGATTGCGACCATTGTCGGGACGAACGGCACTGTCGGCACGGTTGGCGGCATCGGCGGTTCTACAGGTACACCGCCCGTGAGCATCTGCGGCGATGGCATCCGCGAACGCGGCGAAATCTGCGATGACGGCAACAAGGTCGATACCGATGCCTGTACGAACAACTGCCGCCGCCCGCCCGATACCGAATGTACATCCGCAGCTCAGTGTGAGAGCCGCATTTGCCGTGATGAACGTTGTCGTACATGCACGCTTGACGAAGAGTGCCCAGCGGACCACAAGTGCACGGCCGGAAACTGCATCATCGCGCCGCCGTTCTGCGGGAATGGCCGTCTCGAACCGGGGGAACAGTGCGACGATGGCAACAGCAACGATAGCGATGTGTGCAGCAATGATTGTCTGCTTGGCACGGGCCAGCGCTGCACCTACGACTTCCAGTGCGACACGGGACGCTGCGTGAACGGCGT